>JAEMRL010000140.1 GCA_016463385.1 Thermoleophilia bacterium | reverse complement strand
CCCGCCGCACCTCGTCCTCGTCGTGCACCTCGACCAGGCAGTCCATGCCGAGGTCCGACGCGACGCCCATCAGATGGTGGAGCCGGTCCTGCTCGAGGCGCGCGCCTCCACCAGGTCGTCGAGGCTGCCGCCGAACCAGTGGCCCTCGGTGAGCACCGACACCGCGCGGGCGCCCGCCTGCTGGTAGGCCGCCACCACCTCGGTGACGCTGGCGCCGGGGCGGATGGGGCCGCGCGAGGGGCTGGCCCGCTTCATCTCGGCGATCAGGGAGATGCCCTCGGCGATCAGGGCCTCCGAGAACGGGCGGCCACGCCGCGAGGGGCCGAGGCGGCTCTCCAGCTCGGCGGCGGGCACGTCGCGCTTGCGGGCCTCCAGGGATGCCTGGGTGCGCTCGACGACGGTCTCGAGGAAGGTCGGCATGCTGGGCGACAGCCTACGCGGCCGAGGCCGCGAGGCGCTGGGTGGTGGCCACGAACGCGTCGAGCCGCGACGTCGCCGATCCGTCGTCGATGCTCGCCTCGGCCATGGGGATCGCGGCGGCCAGCGTCGGGGCCGCGCCCGCCACCCAGATGGCGGCTGCGGCGTTGAGCACGACGACATCGCGCGCCGGCCCGCCGGCGCCGCCGAGCACCGCGCGCAGCACGCCCGCGTTGAACTCGGGGTCGCCGCCGGCGAGGGTCCCCTCGGCGGGGGGCGTGAAGCCCAGCGCCATCGGGTCGATCGTCGAGGTGCGCACGCGCCCCCCGGCGACCTCGGCGACGTCGGTGATGGCGCCCGTCGAGACCTCGTCGAGGCCGTCGCGGCCGTGCACCAGCAGCGCCCGCTCGGTGCCGAGGATCGCGAGCGCCTCGCCCATCCGCTCGAGGTACGCCGGATCGACCACGCCCAGCAGCTGCCGCGGGGCGCCCGCCGGGTTGGTCAGGGGCCCGAGCAGGTTGAAGATCGTGCGCACCCCGAGCGCGCGGCGCACCGGGCCGATGTGCCGGAACGCCGGGTGGTGGGTGGGCGCGAACATGAATCCGAGCCCGGTCTCCTCGAGGCATCGCGAGACGCCGTCGGGCGACAGGTCGATGCGGGCGCCGAGGGCCTCCAGCACGTCGGCGCTGCCGCACTTGGAGGTCGCCGACCGGTTGCCGTGCTTGGCGATCGCGATGCCCGCGCCGGCGGCGACGAAGGTCGCGGTGGTGGAGATGTTGAAGGTCGTCAGCCGGCCGCCGCCGGTGCCGCAGGTGTCGATGAACGGTCCCTCGGGCGGCGTCACCTGCTCGGCGCGCGCGCGCACCGTCTGGGCCAGCCCCGCCAGCTCCTCGGCCGTCTCGCCCTTGGCGCGGAGGGCGATCAGGAAGCCGGCGGTCTGGGCCTCCCCCGCCTCGCCCGACATGATCGCCTCGAGGGCCTCGGCGGCCCGCTCGCGGGTGAGGTCCTCGCCCGACAGCAGCCGGTCGATGACGTCGGTGATCACCGCAGCGGGCATCGCGCGATCCTCGTGGCTCGGGTCATGGGACGGTGATGGTGAGGAAGTTGGCCAGCAGCGCGCGGCCCGACCCGGTGAGGATCGACTCGGGGTGGAACTGGACGCCCTCCACCGGCAGGTGGCGGTGGCGCACGCCCATCACCACGTCGTCGTCGCACCAGGCGGTGCGCTCCAGGTCCGGGGCGAGCGAGGGCTCGATCACCAGCGAGTGGTAGCGCGTGGCGACCATCGGGTTGTCGAGGCCCGCGAACACCGAGCGCCCGTCGTGGTGGATCTGGCTGGTCTTGCCGTGCACGGGCTCGCGGCCGCGCACGATGGTGCCGCCGAAGGCCTGGCCGATCGCCTGGTGGCCGAGGCAGACACCGAAGATCGGCACCGTGCCCGCGAGCTCGCGGATCGCGTCGACCGAGATGCCGGCCTCGTCGGGCGTCTTCGGCCCCGGCGAGACCACCAGGTGGCTCGGCCGCAGGGCGGCGATGCCGGCGACGTCGATCGCGTCGTGGCGGTGCACCAGCACCTCGGCGCCGAGCTCGCCCAGGTACTGGACCAGGTTGTAGGTGAAGCTGTCGTAGTTGTCGATCAGGACGACCCGGGGGGCGCCCGCGGGCGCGGTCACCAGTCCGCCTGCCCGGCCGCCACCTCGATCGCGCGGAAGAGCGCGGCGGCCTTGTTCTGGGTCTCCTCGTACTCGGTGGCGGGCACCGAGTCGGCCACGATGCCGGCGCCGGCCTGCACGTGCGCCACCCCGTCCTTGCAGACGATCGTGCGGATGGTGATGCAGGTGTCGAGGCCGCCGTCCCAGCCGAGCCATCCGACCGCGCCGCCGTAGGGGCCGCGCTTGGTGGTCTCCAGCTCGTCGATGATCTCCATCGCGCGCACCTTGGGGGCGCCCGACAGGGTGCCCGCCGGGAAGATGGCGCGCAGGGCGTCGGAGGCGCGCCGCCCCTCGGCGAGGCGCCCCACCACCGAGCTCTCGATGTGCATGACGTGGCTGTAGCGGCGCACGTCCATCAGCTCGGTGACGTGCACGCTGCCGATCTCCGACACGCGCCCCACGTCGTTGCGGCCGAGATCGACCAGCATCACGTGCTCGGCCCGCTCCTTGGGGTCGGCGAGCAGCTCCTCGCAGAGCCGGTCGTCCTCCTCCTCGGTCTCCCCGCGCGGGCGGCTGCCGGCGATCGGGTGCATCTCGACGTGGCCGTCCTCGACCTTGACGAGCATCTCGGGCGAGGAGCCCACCAGCGTGACGTCGTCGGTCTCCAGGAAGTACATGTACGGCGAGGGGTTCACCGTGCGCAGGCCGCGGTAGACCGCGAAGGGGTCGAGGTCCATCGGCGCCGAGAAGCGCTGGGAGGGGACGACCTGGAAGGCGTCGCCCGCGAAGATGTACTCGCGCGCCCGCTCGACCGACTCCTCGAAGCGCTCGCGGGTGACGTTGCTGGTCACCGGCCCGAGCGTCGCCTCGCCGGCCCGCGCGGCCAGGTGGGGCACGGGGCCCGACAGGCGGCCCTTCAGGTCGGAGAGGGTCGCGACGGTGCGCCAGTATGCGGCCTCGACGTCGCCGCCGGGGTCGAGGCGGCAGGGCGCGACGATCGTCAGCGAGCGCCGCAGGTGGTCGAAGATGACCACCGGGCCGGTGACCATGGCGACCAGGTCGGGGATGCCGAGGTCGTCCTCGGGCTGATCCGGCAGATGCTCCACCGTGCGCACGAGGTCGTAGCCGAAGAACCCGACCGCCCCGCCCCAGAACGCGAGCTCCTCGGACGGCGGCGCCATCCCGACAGCCCGCACGACGTCCTCGACGGCACCGAAGGGATCGGACGCGTCGAGCGCGCGCGTCTCGCCCTGGTCGTCGGTGACCGTGAGCGTGCCGCCGGCCCCGCGGATCAGGCCCTGGGGCCGCACGCCGATCATCGAGTGCCGGCCGAGGCGGCCGTGCTCGACCGACTCGAGCAGGAACGCCGGACCGCCGTCGCGCAGCTTGAGGAAGGCGCTGACGGGGGTCTCGCAGTCGGCGATGTAGGTGTGCGCCAGGGGCACCTGCCCGTGCGTGCCCACCATCGCCCGCACCGCGTCGATGCCCGGCGTGACCTCGAGCTGCCCGCTGCGGCCGGCGGGCGCCTCCAGGCGCAGCCGGGTCACCGGGGCGAGCGGCGTGAAGCGAGCTCCGCCGCGACCTCGTCCAGGCTCACCCCGCTCGCCCTCCACAGGACGGCGAGGTGGAAGAGCAGGTCGGCGCTCTCGTAGACGACCTGGTCGTGCTCGCGGCCCTTGGCGGCGATGGCGACCTCGGTCGCCTCCTCCCCCACCTTCTTGCAGACGGTGTCGATGCCCTTGGCCAGGAGGCGCGCCGTGTACGACGACTCGGGATCGGCGGCCGCGGCGCGGTCGGCGATGGTCCGCTCGAGGTCGGTGAGCGCGGCGAAGGGCTCGAGGGCGGCCTCGTCGCTCAGCGGATCGTGGAAGCAGGTGGCCGCGCCGGTGTGGCAGGCCACGCCGGTCTGGTCCACCAGCACGAGGACCGCGTCCCCGTCGCAGTCGAGGCTCACCGAGCGGACGGCCTGCGTGTTGCCGCTGGTCGCGCCCTTGTGCCACAGCTCCTGGCGCGAGCGGCTCCAGAACCAGGTCTCACCGCGGTCGAGCGTCCGCTCGAGCGACTCCCGGTTCATCCAGGCCTGCGTCAGCACGCGCCCGTCGCCGGCGTCCTGCACGACGGCGGGCACCAGCCCGTCGGCGTTGAAGCGCACCCGGTCGAGCACCTCGGCCGGCGCCATCAGGCCGCGGTCCCGTTCTGCGCCGCCAGCTCCTCCATCACGGCGACCGCCGCGGAGGTGCCCACGCGCGCCGCGCCCGCGCCGATCATGGCCTGCACCGTCTCGAGCGTGCGCACGCCCCCCGACGCCTTGACGCCGACCCCCTCCGGAAGGGCGTCGCGCATCAGCTCCACGTCGTGCACCGTCGCCATCGTGCCCCCGGTGCCGGTGCACGTCTTGGCGAAGTCGGCGCCCGAGTCGACCACGATCTTGCAGGCGAGCCTCTTCACCTTGTCGTTCAGCAGCGGCGCCTCGATGATGACCTTCACGAGGACGTCCCCGCGGGCGTCGTTGGCCGCCCGGCCGCGCACCGCCCGCACAACGCGCACGAGATCGTCACGAACGCCCTTGAAATCGCCCGCGAGCATTGCCCGGTAGTTCATGACCACGTCGAGCTCGTCGGCGCCCTCGGCGACCGCGCGGTCGGCCTCCTGCGCGCGCTCGAGCGCCGAGGAGGCGCCGCCGGGGAAGTCGATCACCGCGCAGGTCTTCACGTCGCAGCCGCGCAGCAGCTCGGACATCTGCGGTACGAACTGCGGATACGAGCAGAGCGCGGCGAAGTGGTGCTCACGGGCGAGGGCGCACGCGCGCTCGACGTCCTCGGCGGTGGTGTCCGGCGCCAGGAGGGTCAGGTCGAGCGTCTTGGTGAGATCCTCGGCCCGCATCAGGAGCGCGCGGGGCGTGGCGTGAGGCTCATCGGCGCGAGTATAGCGACGCCTCCCGGTGGCGCCCGTGCCTGAGCTCCCGGAGCTCCAGGCGCTCGCCGAGGGGCTCGACGCCGCCATCGCCGGGCGGGGCGTCGTGGGCGTCCGCACCCACCATCCGGCCACCCTGAAGACGGCCGAGCCGCCGGTCGGTGACCTCGCCGGGCGCACGGTGGAGCGGGTCTGGCGGCGGGGCAAGCTGATCGGGCTCGACATCGCCGGCGGGCTGCACGTGGTGATCCACCTGATGCAGGCCGGGCGCCTGTCGCTCGCACCCTCCCCCGCCGGCCGGCCCGCCCGGACCGCGTCGCTCGACATCGACCTCGAGGGCGAGCAGGCGCTGCGACTGCGCGAGCTGTCGTCGAAGCGCCGCGCCTCGGTGCACGTGCTCGACGACGAGGGCCTGGCGTCGCATCGCCCCCTCACCCGGCTCGGCCCCGAGCCGATCGGGCTCGGCGTCGAGGGCTGGCGGACGGCCCTCGGCGGCGGCGGCGCCGTGCTGCACACGGCCCTTCGCGACGGGCGCCGGGTGGCCGGCATCGGCCGGGCCTACGCCAGCGACATCATGTGGGCGGCCCGCCTCGCACCCTTCGCGCGCGCCGGCTCGCTCGACGACGACGCCCTGGCGCGACTCGCCCGGGCGGCCGACGCGGTGCTGTCGCAGGCCCTCGAGCGCGCCCGTGGGCGCATCACCACCGAGATGCCGAACAAGGAGGCGCGCGTGACCGCCGTCCACGGGCACCACGGCGAACCCTGCCTGCGCTGCGGGACGCGCCTCGAGCACGTCGCCTTCAACGAGTACGACCTCGTCTACTGCCCCACGTGCCAGACCGACGGCCGCATCTACCGCGACCGCCGGATGAGCCGCCTGCTGGGGTAGCGCTACGCCGCCCCGACGCGCAGGGCGTCGGCCAGGAGCGCTGCGGCGGCGAGCCCCGCGATCGCCCGCACGTGGTTGCCGGCGGTCCACTGCGACAGGCTGTCGCTCCAGGCCGCGGCCGCGCCCGGGTCGCCCGCGGCCAGCTCCGCGAGCCGGTCGTTGCGGGGCACGTGGAAGGCGATCGTCATCACGATGACCCCGACCAGGTACGTCAGCCCGCCCGCCAGCAGGCGCCCCGAGAAGGGCTCGCCCCACGATCGCGCCGCGACGACGCAGAGCACGGCGCAGCCGAGCGCCGTCCCGAAGAGCTCCGTCATGAAGACCGGCGTCACGGCCGCCCGGTTGATCGACTGCATCGCGGCGAGGCCCTGCGCCGGGGGGAGGTCCCCCAGCGCGGGCATCACGAAGGACGAGAAGGCGAGGAACACGCCGCCCATCGCCCCGGCCGCCACCGCCGTGGCGAGGGTGGCCCACGTCACGGTCTCGCTCAACGGGTCACCGCCGGCAGGCTCCAGGCGCCCGCGGCGGCCGCGCGCGCGGCGTACGCGGCGAAGTCCTCCGCCTCGCGCCCGAGCGCATCGCGCACCCCGCCGGCAGGCTGTGCGTTGCGGCCGTCCAGCACCTCGGTGAACAGG
>JAEMRL010000504.1 GCA_016463385.1 Thermoleophilia bacterium | reverse complement strand
GGACCGCGATCCGCGAGCGGCTCGGCGAGCACCGGGCGGTGCTCGTGCTGGGCTCCGGGTGGGCGCAGGTCGTCGACGGCATGGGCGACGTGCGCGATGGGATCCCCATGCACGAGCTGCCGGGCTTCCCGGCGCCCGTCGTCCAGGGTCACAGCGGCATGGCCCACTCGGTCGACGTGGCAGGCGTCCCGCTGCTGGTGCTGGCCGGCCGGTCGCACCTCTACGAGGAGCACCCGGTGGACGTCGTCGTCCACGGCGTGCGCTCGGCCGTCCTGTCGGGCTGCCGGGCCGTGATGCTGACCAACGCGGCCGGATCACTCGTCGCGGCCAACGGTCCGGGCACGCCGGTGCTGATCAGCGACCACCTCAACCTGACCGGCGTCAACCCGATGACCGGCGGCGATCCCCCCGCCGGTTTCCCCGCGCGGTTCTGCGACCTCTCCGACCTCTACAGCCCGCGGCTGCGCGCGGTCGCCGCCGCCGCCGCGCCGGGCATTCCCGAGGGCGTCTACGCGGGCCTCCTGGGGGGCAGCTACGAGACGCCGGCGGAGATCCGGATGCTGCGGGGCATGGGCGCCGACCTGGTCGGGATGTCGACCGTGCTCGAGGCGATCGCGGCCCGCCATCTGGGGGCGGAGGTCTTCGGGGTGTCCCTCGTGACCAACCTCGCCGCGGGCATGTCGGCCGAGGCTCTCGACCACCAGGACGTGCTCGCCACCGGGCGCGCCTCGGTCGGACGCCTCGGCGAGCTGCTGCGCGCGGTGACCGCGGCGATCTGATGACCGGCGGCGCGTCCCGCCCGCGGGCCCGCGCCGAGCAGTGGATCGCGCTCGACCCCGACCCGGAGACCCGGGCCGAGCTCGAGGCGCTCCTGGCGTCGGGCGACGACGACGCGCTCGCCGAGCGCTTCGCCGGACGGCTCGCGTTCGGCACCGCCGGCCTCCGCGGGGCGATGGGCGCCGGGCCGATGCGGATGAACCGGCTGGTCGTGCGCCAGTCGGCGGCCGGGATCGCCCGCCACCTGCTCGCCGAGGTGGACGACGCCGCCCGGCGGGGCGTCGTCGTGGCCCACGACGCACGCCACCGCTCCGGGGTCTTCGCGGACGACTGCGCCCAGATCCTCTCGGCCCACGGCATCCGGGTCGTGCTGCGCGAGGCACCGGCGCCCACGCCGGTCGGCGTCTTCGCGATCCGGCATCTGGGCTGTGCCGCCGGGATCGTCGTGACCGCGAGCCACAACCCCCCGGCCGACAACGGCCTCAAGCTCTACATGGGAGACGGCGCGCAGATCGTGCCGCCCACCGACGGCATGGTCGCCGCCGCGATCGACGCGGTGGTCGCCGACGGGGTGCTGGTCGCCGGCCATCGCGCACCGGGTGCGGTGGAGCCGATGGGGGAGGAGGTGATCGACGCCTACCGGGCCGCGACCCTCGCGCGCGTCCCCCCGCCGGCTGCGCCGATCCGGATCGCCACGACCGCGACGCACGGCGTCGGCGGAGCGCTGCTGTCGGAGCTGCTCGCGTCCGCCGGCTATCACGACGTCCACCCGGTCGCCGAGCAGGAGCAGCCCGACCCCGACTTCCCGACGGTCGCGTTCCCGAACCCCGAGGAGCCCGGCGTCACCGACCTGCTGGCCGCCCGGATGCGGGATT
>JAEMRL010000139.1 GCA_016463385.1 Thermoleophilia bacterium | reverse complement strand
GCCGCGGCGGCGGCGATGGCGGCCGCCTGGCCCCTCGGGGTGGCGGGCATCAGGCTCCGTCGGCTCCGCACCCCTCTATGGTAGCCGGGACCCGCGCGACCCCGGAGGGACCCTCGCCACCCGTCGCGATCCTCAGTGACATCCACGGCAACCGCCAGGCCCTCGACGCCACCCTGCGCGCCGCGCGGGAGGCCGGCGCCCGCTCGTGGTGGTGCGTCGGCGACATCGTGGGCTACGGGGCCGACCCCGTGCACTGCCTGGGTGAGGTGATCGGGAAGGCCGAGCGCTGCATCGCCGGCAACCACGACCTCGGCGTCACCGGGGCCGTCTCCATCGAGACCTTCGCCGACGTGGCGCGCGACGCGCTGATCTGGACCCGCGAGAGGCTCGGCCCCGTCGGCCGGGCCAAGCTGCAGCGCCTTGTGCCGGCCGACCCCGACGCGACGGTGCCGATGTTCCACGGCAGTCCGCGCGACCCGGTGTGGGAGTACGTGATCACGGTCGAGCAGGCGCGCGAGGCCCTGGAGGACCGGCGCGTGCCGCTCACCCTGATCGGCCACACGCACATCCCCTCGGCCTGGAGGCTGACACCCGACGGCGCGATGGAGAGCCCCGGCGTCCCCGCCGACGGGCTGCTGACGCTCACCGAGGGCCGCTGGCTGGTCAACCCGGGCTCGGTCGGCCAGCCCCGCGACCGCGACGCCCGCGCCTCGTGGATCGTCTACGACCCCGAGGCCTCGACGATCCGGTTCCACCGCACCCCCTACGACGTCGCCGGCGCCCAGAACGCGATCCTCGAGGCCGGCCTGCCGCCGCTGCTCGCCCGCCGCCTGGCCGAGGGCCGGTGAGCGCCCGCACCGCGTACCTCGACCACGCCGCCGCCTCGCCCCTCGACGCCCGGGTGCGCGCGGCGATGCTGCCGTTCCTCGGCGACGACTTCGGGAGCCCCTCGAGCCTCCACGACTGGGGCCGCCGGCCGGCCGAGGCCCTGGAGAGGGCCCGCGAGCAGGTCGCCGCGCTGGTGGGCGCCGACCCGGACCAGGTGATCTTCACCTCGGGCGCCACCGAGGCCCGCAACCTCGCCATCGGCGGGCTCGCGGCCGGAAACCGCGCCCTCGGGCGCCGCATCACGGCCACGGCGGTGGAGCACCCCGCCACCCTCGCCGCATGCCGGACCGCGGTGCGCGACGCGGGCGGCCTCGATCTCGTGCCGGTGGACGGCCTCGGGCGGGTCGATCCCGAGGCGCTGGCGGCCGCCGTCGGCGAGGAGACGGCCGTCGTCGCGATCGTCCACGGCCAGCCCGACATCGGCACCCTGCAGGATCTCCCCGCGCTCGTCGCCGCGGCGCGGGGGGCGCGCGAGGAGGCGCGGATCGTGGTGGACGCCGGCGAGACGGCCGGGCTGGTGGCGCTCGACGCCGGCGCGCTCGGGGCCGACGCGCTGGTGCTCGGCGGGGGGTCGATCGGCGGACCGGCCTGGACCGGCGCCCTCGTGGTCCGGCCCGGGGCGCGGCTGCACCCCCTGATCCACGGCGGGCTCCAGGAGGGCGGCAAGCGCGCGGGGGCAGAGGATCTGCCGGGCATCGCCGGGCTCGGCGAGGCGGCCGCGATCGCCGCCGGGACGATCGCCGAGCGCACCGCCCGGATGGCGGAGCTCACCGGCCGGCTGCGGGCCGGCCTGCTCTCCGTCGCCGACGTCCGCCTGAACGGCGACCCCGACCGGAGGATCCCCGGCCACGTCCAGGTGTCGGCCGGGTGGGTCGAGGGCGAGAGCCTCTGCCTGTCGCTCGCCGCCCGCGGGGTCGCGGTGTCGCCGGGATCGGCCTGCACCGCCCACGGGGGCAAGGCGGCGCCCGCGCTCGAGGCGATCGGGCTGGAGCCGCCGTGGACCCACTCGGCGGTGCTGTTCACCCTGCGCCACACGACCACCGAGGACGAGATCGACCTCGCCGTCGCGGCCTTCGCCGAGTCGGTTGCCGCGCTGCGCGCGATGAGCCCGCTGCGGCCGTGAGCGCCCGGGTGGTGGACGCCCTCGGCACCTGGTGCCCGGTGCCGATCTACCTGATCGACCGAGCGGCGCGGCGGGCGGCCGCCGGCGAGGTGATCGAGCTCCTCGCCGACGACCCACTCATCGAGGTCGACCTGCCGGCCTGGTGCCACCGCTCGGGCAACGCCCTGCTGGAACTGCGCCGCGACGGCGGCGCCTACGTCGGGCGGGTCGAGATCACGCGCCCTGCGGGTGGTGGTGATGCGGGTGGGCCACCGCGTGACCCCTCCCCCGGGCGATCAGCCAGCGGTTGACGGGCAGCGCCACGACGAACGCCACCGCCAGCGCGAAGGCCAGGGCGCCCCAGAAGAGCGGCTCCACGAGGCCCGCGTTCATCGCGCCGGGGACGCTCAGCATCACGGCGTTGTCCACCACCTCCATGACGGCGATCGAGACGGTGTCGGCCGCGAGCGCCACGCGCACCGCCGCGCGACCGCCGAGCCCGGAGCGGAGCAGCGGGACGAGCGTGAAGGCGTAGCCGAACAGGAAGGCGAGGGTGACGGCCAGGGCGATCGTGCGCCCGTCGCCGAGCCCCATCGCGGTGCCGATCGCGAGGCCCGCCACCTCACCGATCGCGCACCCGGTCAGGCAGTGGGCCGTCGCCGTGACGGCGGTGCGGGTCAGGTCGGTCATGGGTACTCCCCCCCAGTGTCCATTGTACTGGGGGGGAGTATAAGCGCAGGTGGGTCAGCCTGTCACTGCCGGGGCCACGACGGCCGGGGCCACGACGGCCGGGGCGGCGCGGCGCGGCGCGGTCACCATCCGGGTCCTCGCCTGCGCCCGGACCTGGGCCGCGTTGGCCGCGGTGGCGGTGGCGCGGTTGAGCACCTGCCCGCGCGCGAGGCGGTCGGTGCGCAGGCGCAGGACCAGAGTCACGCGGGCCCCCGGGGCGATGTCGCCGAGACGCCACTCGACGGCGCCCGTGCGCAGACGGCTGCGGTCGGGCAGGCGCGTCACGTACGTGCCGACCGGCACCGGGTCGCGGACGACGACGGCGCGCGCGACGGTCCCGCTCACGTTGGTCACCGTGAGGCGGTAGCTGATCACGCGGCCGGGCCGGGCGGTGGCCGGGGCGGTCTTGGCCAGGCCGAGGGTCGCGGCGGCGGGGACCTGCGCGATGGCGGCGGGGACGACGACCGGCAGCGGGGTGACCACGGCCGGAGCGAGGACGGTGATCGCGGCGGAGGCGGTCAGCGGGACGGCGCTCACGTAGGCCATCGACTGCGGCGCCGGGCGACCCGCCAGGCGGACGACGCGGTGCAGCATCCCGCCCTGTGCGCTCGCGCCGATGCTCACGGCGCCCGCAGCGGACGGGGTGACGGTCACCGTGGCGGTGCCGGACGGGCCGATCACGACCTGGGCGGCCGACAGCGCCGCCGCGCCCGAGGTGACCGACAGGTCGACGACGGCGCCCGGGGTGCCCGTGACGGTCGCGGCGACCGGCGAGCCCACGGCGGCCGGCGCCGACGGGGCCGAGATCGCGAGTTCGGTCACGATGGTGCGACCCGCCGCGGAGGCGCGGATCTGCGCGATGCGCGCGTTGAGCGCGGCGCTGGATGTGACCGAGGCCGTGTCGGCGACGCTGCCCGTCATCTGCCAGACGGCCACCTGGATGGCGGCGGCCTCGAGCCGCGGATCGGCGGCGTCGGCGATCATCCGGTCGGACGCGGCGATCAGCCAGGCGGCCTGGGAGAAGCCGGGGCTCGCGAGCGCGGGCGTGTCCGACGCGTTCTGGAGGTCCACCGGGTAGTCGGTGTCCTCGGCGATCACGCGCGCCGGATCCACGCACCACCCGAGCACCTGCGACGCGGGTCCGCCCGCCGGGGTGACGCGCAGGAGGGCGCGGCCGGGATCGGCGCTGAACGTGCCCCCGCCCGCGGCGGTGACGGTGACCTGGGCACCCAGAGAGGGTGACTCCAGATCGAGCGCGCGGAGCGACGCGGGCGAGGCGGTGGCGGTGGTGGTGGCGGCGACCACGAGGACGGTGAGAGCCGCCAGCGCGATCACGAGGCGTACGCCGGTCTGTCTGGTGGTGGTCATCGCTGTCTCCCCCGAGATGGGTGCCGCGACGATCACACGTGCCGCCACGGCGGCGATTCTCTTCATTTCTGATACTCCTCTTCCTGCCGCGAAACCACATCCGTAGACGGCGGAATGGCCGCGTTCGGCTTTCCCAGCCCCCCGTCCGGCCAGGGACCCTGGTCCTCCGGCCAGGCTCTTCATCATCGAACACATGTTCGATACTGTGGCCGGGTGCCCCGCCCCTCCCCCTCAGGTGGCCCGGACCAGATCCGGTGGCGGCTCGCCGACGACGACGGCGGGCAGTCGGATCTCTTCGGCGAGGCCGAGCGGGTCGCCGGCCGCGGCGAGCTGGCGGGCCTCGAGCTGCTGCACGTGCGCGCCCAGCGGGTGATCAACCGCGTGCCCGAGGCGTCGGGGCTGCCGTTCAACTGGACGATCAACCCGTACCGCGGGTGCAGCCACGCGTGCGTCTACTGCTTCGCCCGCCCGACTCACGAGTACCTGGGCTTCGGCATCGGCGAGGACTTCGACCGGCGCATCGTGATCAAGATCAACGCGGTCGAGAGGCTGCGGGCCGAGCTGCGCTCGGTGCGCTGGCGGGGGGAGGCGATCGCGATGGGCACCAACACCGACCCCTACCAGCCGGTGGAGGGCCGCTACCGCCTCACCCAGGGGATCATCGAGACCCTCGCCGCGGCGAACAACCCCTTCTCGATCCTCACCAAGTCGACCCTGATCGGCCGCGACACCGACCTCCTCGTGGAGGCGACGCGGCGCAACGACATGGTCCACGCGGCGCTGTCGATCGGCACCCTCGACGAGGACGTCTGGCGCCTGACCGAGCCCCACACGCCGCATCCGCTGCGGCGGATGGAGACCGTCGCCCGGCTGAACGAGGCCGGCGTGCCCTGCGGCGTCATGATCGCGCCGGTGCTGCCCGGGATCTCGGACGCGCCCGAGCAGATCGAGGCGGTGGTGCGCGCGGCGATCGAGGCCGGAGCCACCTCGATCACCCCGATCATGCTCCACCTGCGAAAGGGTGTCCGCGACCACTACCTCGGGTGGCTGGAGCAGGCGCGCCCCGAGCTCGCGCCCGCGATGCGCGCGTCGTCGGGGCCGTAGGAGGTGCGGTAGCGCGCGCGACCTCGGCGGGATGGTGCGGCGGATGGTCGAGCGCCACGGCGGCCCGCGCGACCCCTCGCCCGGCCGCTTCGGACGCCGGCGACCGACGCCGGCGCCGGCGCCCTCGTCGCAGATGTCCCTGCTGTAGGCGCTCCCTCGGGGGGTGCGTGCTGCCTCGAAGGCGCAGGGCGGCTACGGGACGCCCCCGATGGCCGGCGGGCTCGCGGGGCGGAGACTGGGCTCATCCGGTGGATGGAACGGGCCCCGCGGGGCCGGAAGGAGCACGACATGACGGCACTCGTCGTCTACGAGTCGATGTTCGGCAACACGCACACCGTCGCCGAGCGGATCGCGCGGGGCCTGGGCGGCGCGACCCTCGTCGCCGTGGCGGAGGCCACCGCGGAGGCGATCGCGGCGGCTGATCTGGTGGTCGTCGGCGGACCGACCCACGTCCACGGCATGGTGAGCGACCGCACCCGGGAGGGCGCCCGCCAGCAGGCCGCGGAGCCCGGGAGCGGGCTGACGCTCGACCCGGACGCCGAGGGCCCGACGCTGCGCGACTGGTTCGACGGGCTCGCCCTGCCGGCGGAGTGCCGGGCGGCGGCGTTCGACACCCGCGTGCACGGGCCGGCGCCGCTCACCGGCCGCGCCTCGCGCGGGATCGCCAAGCGCCTGGAGCGGCACGGGGCGACGCTGGTCGCCCCGCCCGAGAGCTTCTTCGTCGAGCGCGACAACCATCTCTCCGAGGGGGAGGCCGACCGGGCCGAGGCCTGGGGCGCGTCGCTGGCGCGCTCGCCGGCGACCGCCTGACCGGCACGGCCGGCGGGGCCCGCCCGGGCGTCCGCCGGCCGGTTCTCAGCGTCGCTTGGCGCGCACAGCCTGACGGATGAGCCGGGAGCCCCGGCGGCCGTGGGCCCGCCACTCGCGCTCGTCGGCGCGCAGCGCCAGCGCGGCGGTCTCGCGCAGCAGGTCCCGGTGACTTGCGAGGCGCGCGGCATCGAGGCGCCCCTCCTCCACCGCCCGTGCGACGGCGCACCCGGGCTCCCCGTCGTGGCGGCAGTCGCCGAACCGGCACCCGGCGGCGAGGGCGGTGATGTCCGAGAAGGTCGCCGCGACGCCCTCCTCCGAGGTCCACAGGCCCAGCTCGCGCACCCCGGGCGTGTCGATCAGGCAACCCCCTCCCGGGAGCGGCATCAGGTGCCGTGCCGTGGTGGTGTGACGCCCCTTGGCGTCGCCGGCGCGCACGTCGCCGACGGCGAGCACGTCCGATCCGCTCAGGGCGTTGACCAGCGATGACTTGCCCGCCCCCGACTCGCCGATCAGCACGAGGGTGCGACCGGGGGCGGCGAGGGCCGCGAGC
>JAEMRL010000138.1:5657-6572 GCA_016463385.1 Thermoleophilia bacterium | reverse complement strand
CAGCTCGAGGTAACGCATCGGGTTGGCGGGGTCGGCGATCAGGATGTTCGCCGCGGGGTTGCGCATCAGGTGACCGGTCTTCGCGCGGGACGTGTTCAGGGAGATGCCGACTGCGCCGTCCTCCGCGAGGAACGCGACCTGCGAGAGCTGGGGCCGGCCATGCCCGTCGATGGTGGCGAGCGTCGCCCACAGGGCGTCGAGCAGGTCACGGTGGGAGGCGGGGATCTCGGGCACGGCGTCCTCGGAGGCTCGGATACTTGTCCTCGCAAGTATAGCCGCGGTGCCGGTCGCCGCCGGACTTGCGGCCCCCGCCCGGGCAGCGAATCGCCAGATCTTTACAACGCGAGGCGGCGTGTGGGAGAGTCCGCCCCGATCGCGGCGTGCCCCCCGGACGTGCGGCGGATCACCACATCCCCCACGCGGAGCTCGTCAATGCGCATACGCCGTGCCCTCGCCCTCTTCGGGCTGCTCGTGATGGCCGCAACCATCGTCTCGCCCGCGTCCGCATCCGCGGCGATCGAGATCCTCAACCGGGGGATCCAGACCGATCCGCCGATCGTCGGCCAGAAGTCGACGCTGACCGTCGATGTGACGGTGGGGCAGGCGCCGTTCATCGCCGAGTTCTACTGCTGCAACATCTTCACGAACAACACGACGCCCGAGCAGTCGCTGGTGCTCGACGACTCCAGCCCGCTGACGCAGTCGAAGGGCCCCACGCGGCTGACGTTCGCGTTCGATCCCGGCGCGGTGAACAACGTCCAGCGCATCATCACGGTCCGGATCTCCGACTCGAACGGCGACCTCAAGACCCTCGACATCCCCTTCCAGGCGGCGATCACGCCGCCGCCCCCGCAGCCCCCGCCCGCGCGGGTGATCGACGACAGCGGGTTCCCGGGTGCCGAGCCCACGGGCGTG
>JAEMRL010000138.1:0-5647 GCA_016463385.1 Thermoleophilia bacterium | reverse complement strand
GTGAGAAGACCGTCGAGCTCGACGCGGTCGTCAAGGTGGTGACGCAGGGCGGCGGCTGCTGGGAGCAGCGGCAGCAGCTCGCGCGCGCCGGCAGCTACAGCGGGGTCCCGGTCCAGCCCAACGAGGTCTTCTTCGAGACCAAGGACCGCTTCAACCTCAACGGCATCCCGTTCCCCGCGCCGCCGGCGGGCTCGAAGTACGTCCTCGTGCAGCGTCGCGGCAAGGGCCCCCTGCTCGGGATCAACAAGTCGATCACGGTCAAGCTCGGGCCGGTCACGATCATCAACCGCGCCATCCAGTTCGAGCTGCCCTTCGGCACCTCCCTCGGCGGCGGCCGGTTCGAGGGCACGCTGCCGTCGTTCGGCATCCCGAGCGGGACGCTGGGCGGCAGCCCGATCGGCGGCATCGTCACTCCCGTGCTCGGGCGCACCGGCACGCGCTACTTCGCCAAGTTCCCGATCCAGGTCACCCTGCCCGCCGTCATCACCCCCTCGCCCGGCACGGTCGGCGCCGTCACGGGCACGACCGAGATCACGACCGACGACACGGGCAAGGTGAGCCTCGACGGCGGCAAGATCGAGGTGCGGGACGTCGCCATCGGCAAGCTCGGCGTCGAGCGGGCCTGCTTCTCGTATCTGTCGGCCGGCGTCAGCACGGCCTTCGCGGCGTGCGCGCCGCCCTCGCTGAACGGCGCCCCCGTCTTCAACTGCACCCCGCCGGGCCGCAGCCAGGAGCGCTACGACGGATCGATCGTCGTCGTGCTCCCGACCTCGAGCAAGACCAAGCTCGGTGCCTACGCCGGCGTGTTCGGCGGCCGCTTCTCCTACGCGGGCGCGTTCGTGGACAACGCCGCGATCCCGATCGTCGACGGCATCGACCTCGAGCGCATCGGCTTCGGGGTCTGCGTCAACCCGCTCATCCTCCGGGGCGACGCCGGTATGTCGATCGGCAAGGGCGCGATCCGCGGCGACGTCTCGGTGCTCTACCAGGAGACCAACCCCGGCTTCTTCGTCGAGGGCCAGGGCTTCCTGAGCCTCGGCGTCCCCGGGACGCAGGAGAAGATCCCGGTCGGCAACGGCCGCGTGAAGGTCTTCAGCACCGGCCGGGTCGAGGCCGGCGTCGCCGCCAAGCTGGACGTCGGCGGCGGGTTCCTCACCATCGACGGTCAGATCAACGGGATCATCGTCCCGCGCCCCACGTTCCGGTACCAGGTGGACGGCAGCGTGACGGCCTGCGTCGGCAGCGGCTTCATCTGCGCCGGCGCCCAGGGCGTCGTCTCCAACGTCGGCGTGAGCGGTTGCGCCACCCTCGGCGCGATCAAGTACAGCGGCTTCTTCCGCTTCCGCGACAAGTTCACGGAGCACGGCTTCGGCTGCGGCTTCACCGACCGGGCCCGCATCTTCCCGAAGACCTCCAACCAGACCGGCGCGCCGGCCTCGGTCACGTTCCCCGTGTCCGCCGGCGAGCCGCAGTACGTGGTCCACGTTCAGGGCCAGGGCGCCCCGCCGAAGGTCCGCGTGACCAGCCCGAGCGGACGGACCTTCGAGTCCGGCCCGAACCCCGGCACGACCGACGGCTCGACCTTCGTCATCGTCGAGAACCCGCAGAGCAACGAGACCTCGGTCTTCCTGCGCGCGGACTCCGCGGCCGGTGACTGGAAGGTCGAGGCGCTCCCGGGCAGCGCACCGCTGACGGGCGTCGCGTCCTTCCAGGACGGACAGGACGCCCCGACCGTCGTGGCCGGCACGGTGACCACGCAGGGCGCGAAGAAGGTCGCCAGCCTGCGGTACGGCCTGGCGAAGGGTCAGACCGTCACGCTCGACGTGCTCGGCAAGGGCTACCAGCAGACCATCGCCCGGAAGCTCAGCGGCACGGCCTGCCGTAAGGGCGTCAGCGCCCCGGGCAGGACGACCGCCCAGTCGCGCTGCGCGACGATCCGCTTCACCCCGACGTTCGGCTACGCCGGCTCGCGCACGCTCCAGGCGACGGTCTACAACGCCGACGGCGCGATCGTGGACGTCATCAACGTGGCGCGCTTCACCGCCCGCCCGCCGGCCGTCCCGACCCGCCCGCCGGCGGTCCGGGTCGTCCGCAAGGGCACGAACGTGTTCGCGGTGTGGGGCCGGTCCACCGGCAACGTGGAGCGCTACGGCGCCTACGCGGTGCTCTCGGACGGGCGCAAGCTCGGGTTCACGGGTCCGGCGTCCTGCCTGGCCTGGCGGATCTCGAACGTCGCCCCCACGACGAAGGTGACCTTCCGCGTGCAGGCCGGTCGCCGCGACCTGGCCTTCGGCAAGGGCGACCGGGTGGTCCTCCGCGCCGGAGCGGCCTACGTCGGCCCGAAGGCGCTGCGGGGCAAGGCCGTGCCGCGCACGTGCGAGTCGAGCGTCGTGCGCTGACCCTGCGCATCAGCGACCCGCCAGGCTCTCGCGAGCCTGGCGGGTCGGGCGCCCATGAAGGCGCCTGGTTGCCATCGCGAGCGCGATGGCGACCAGAACGGCCGCGACCGCGAACGTGAGGTGCGTGCCCGTCGCGATCGCCTCGGGCGATGCGCTCGCGGTGCTCGTCGCCCCGACGCCCAGCGTGAACACCGCGCCCATCATCGACGCGCCGGTCACGAGGCCGAGGTTGCGCGACAGGTTCAGCAGGCCGGAGGTGACGCCGCGCCGGTCGGGGTGCGCGCCGGTCATCACGGCCGTGTTGTTGGCGGTCTGGAAGAGCGCGTACCCGAGCGTCAGGACGACCATCGGACCGAGGTAGCCCGGCACGCCGAGCCGGACCGGTGCCATCGAGAGCAGGAGCGCGCCCGCCGCCATGGCCGCGAGGCCGGCGACGCCGAGGCGTCCCGCGCCGATCCGGTCGGCGATCCGGCCGGCGGGCACCCCGGCCAGCACCACGACCGCCGGCCCCGCCGACATGACGAGGCCGACCTGCGCCGCGCCGAGCCCGAGGGCGCGGGAGAGGTGGAAGGGCCCGACGACCAGGGTCGCCATCATCACGGTCGACACCAGCGCGCTCGTCGCGAGCCCGGCCCGCAGTCCCGGGTCGCGGAGCACGGCGGCCTGCACGAGAGGCGCGCGGGCGCGCGCCTCGACGGCGATGAACAGGAGCACGCCCGCCACGGCGCCCGCGAGCAGACCCGCGCTGAGCGGTGCGACGCGCCCGTGTCCCACGGTCATCGCGAGCGCATAGGCGCCGAGGGTCAGGGCGAGGACCGCCGACCCGGCGACGTCGAACGGCGCCCGCTCCCGGCCGGCCGGGAGCGGATCGGCGGGCAGGTGGCGACGCGCGAGAGCCAGCGCGAGGAGGCCGGGCGGGACGTTCACGAGGAAGATCGCCCGCCACCCGAGAGCCCCGATCAACCTCCCGCCGAGCGCGGGCCCGAGCGCCGTGCCGACCGCTGAGGTCGTACCGAGCAGCCCCATCGCGCTGCCGGTCCGCCCGGTGGGGACCGCCTCGGCGACGAGGGCGAGCGACAGCGCCATCATGGTCGCGGCGCCCGCTCCCTGGGCGGCGCGCGCGGCGACGAGGACCGGCAGGTCCGGCGCCGCCGCGCAGAGGGCCGAAGCGGCAGTGAACACGGCGATGCCGGCGACCAGCAGACGTCGTCGGCCGACGATGTCGCCGAGCCGCCCGGCGCCCACCACGAGTGTGGTGACGGCGAGCAGATAGGCGAGGACGACCCACTGGACCTGCCCGAACGACGCACCGAAGGCCTGCTCGAGTGTCGGCAGGGCGACGTTGGCGACGCTGGTCGCGAGCGATGACAGCAGCATCGCCAGGGAGAGCACGACCAGCGCCCATCCCGCTCGCCCCGGTTCGTCTCGGTCGTCGTCCATGGGAGCGACGGTAGGGCCGGCCAGGACATGGCGGAAGACGCACGACCCGCACTGATTCGTTGCGCCAGACGCCATGCCGTGGGAGGTTGGGACCATCGCCCGGCCGGACTTCAACCTCCTCGTGACCCTCGACGTGCTCCTCGACGAGGGCAGCGTCGCCGGCGCCGCGCGCCGGCTCGGCCTCAGCCCCTCGGCGATGAGCCGCTCGTTGGCGCGGCTCCGCGAGACGACCGGCGATCCTCTGCTGGTGCGCGCGGGCCGGGGCCTGGTGCCCACGCCGCGCGCGCTCGAGCTGCGCGAGCGGGTCGGCGCGCTGGTGCGGGACGCCGAGGCCGTGCTGCGCCCCGCCGAGGAGCCCGACCTGACCACGCTGGTGCGGACGTTCACGCTCCGCACCAGCGAGGGCTTCGTCGAGAACTTCGGGCCGGATCTGATCGCGCGGGTCGCCGCCGAGGCCCCGCGGGTGCGCCTGCGCTTCGTGCCGAAGCCCGACAAGGCGGCGACGCCCCTGCGCGAGGGACTCGTCGATCTCGAGACCGGTGTGGTCGAGCCGACGACCGGCCCGGAGCTGCGCGCCCAGGCACTCTTCCGCGACCGCCTGGTCGGTGTCGTCCGCCCCGGGCACCCGCTCTCTCGCGCGCCGGTGACCCGCGCCCGCTATCTGAAGGGGCGACACATCTCCGTCTCGCGCGACGGCCTGGCGCAGTGGCCGATCGACGACGTCCTCGGGGGGCTCGGCCTGGAGCGGGAGGTCGTGACCGTGGTGGGGGGGTTCGCCACCGCCGTCGGCCTGGCGCGCACCTCCGACCTGATCGCGACCGTCCCCGGGCGGCACACGGCCAACCTCCGCGAGGGGATGCACACCTTCGCGCTGCCGGTCGAGACGCCCGAGTTCACCGTCTCGATGCTCTGGCATCCGCGGCTCGACGCCGACCCCGCGCACCGCTGGTTGCGCCGGCTCGTCCGCGCGACGTGCGCCGCCGCCGGCTGAGCAGGCATGCGCCGGGCCGGCGGATGGCCCCCGGCCCGGCGCACGGAGCGGGTGGTCAGGCGGTGACCGGGGCGGTGCGCGCCGCGCGCCGCGGGGCCGCCTCGGCCCTCAGGCCGGCGGGCCGGAAGCCCTTGACCGTCAGGTAGACACCGAGCGACAGCTCCCACACGAACTCGGGGACGGTCGCGAGGCTCTGGACCGTGCCACCCGCCTCGATCGCGCCGAACAGGACGCCCATCCCCGCGGCCAGCAGCACCGGGCCGCCGATCATGCCGAGCATCGCCATCCGTCGCGGCACCAGCCCCGAGCGGTACAGGAGGTAGCCGAGGATCAGGCCGTTGCCGATCCCGACGACGATGCCGGGGCCCAGCAGGAAGGTCCAGTCCTTGATGGCGGCCAGCGACACGGCGAGCGAGCTCGCGCCGGGGTCGTCGGTTCCCAGCGACACGATCCCGAGGACGGCGAGGATCCCCGCCGCGATGAACGTGCTCTCGGCGATCCGGGCCCCGACGAAGCCGAGCGAGAGCGCCTCGCTCTGTCGCTTCAGGACCGGGAACAGCACCACGGCGGTGCCGATGTTGGCGGCGATCAGGATCAGCTCGAGCGCCACGCCGAGCAGGATGCGGTTGTCGTCGCCGGCGCCGGCGATGTAGCCGGCGGGGTCGTCGAGCACCGGCTGGAACAGCCAGAGGGCCGGGATCGACGTGATGAAGGTGATCAGGAAGAGAACACCCGCGGCGAGCGAGACCCTGCGGGTTGCGTCCGGTCGTTCTGCGCTCATCTCAGCCTCCGTCTCGATGCGATGTCGGGCCCGGTA
>JAEMRL010000503.1 GCA_016463385.1 Thermoleophilia bacterium | reverse complement strand
GCCATGGACCCCCGGGGCAGACGCGCGGGCGCCTGCGCGTCGTGGTGAGCCCCTTCGCGCGTCTGCCCCGGGGGTCCATGGCGGCGCTGCGCGGCGAGGCCGCCGACGTAGGCCGGTTCCTCGGCCTCGCCGCCGGCCTCGAGATCGCCGAGAGCTAGACCAGCACCGGGAAGAAGCGTGCGAGCGCGGTGACGGTGAGGTGGATCGCCTCCTCGGCGGCGGCCGCGGCGGCGTGGTCGCGGTCGTGGTCGGGCGCCGGGCCCGGGTCCTCGAGCCACCCGCGCGCCGGCTCCGGGCACCCCGCCGCGAGCGCGATCTCCCGCCAGCTCTCGGGCACCGGATCGGCGACCGCGACGCCCGCCATCTCGGCCGCGAGGGCCGCCCACGCGCGCGGAGGGGCGGTGCACGGCTCGTAGCCGCCGCCCCCGAGCGCGACCAGCCGGCCGTCGCAGGTGTCGTCGGCGAGCTCGCGCAGCGCCCGCCAGAGCTCGGGATAGAGCGGCATGGTGGTGAGGATGTGGCTGAGCGGATCGGCGTGGTGGTGGTCGACCCCGCACTGGGCGACGATCGCCTGGGGCCCGAAGGCGCGGACCACGGGCACCACCACCCGCGACATCGCCCGCCGGTAGGCGTCGTCACCGGCGAAGGGCGGCAGGGCCACGTTGACGCTCGACCCGGGCGCCGCGGCGCCGCCGGTCTCCACCGGGAAGCCGGAACCCGGGAAGAGATGGTGGCCGCTCTCGTGCACCGACACCGTCAGCACCCGGGGGTCGTCGTAGTAGATCCACTGGGTGCCGTTGCCGTGGTGGACGTCGAGGTCGATGTAGGCCACCCGCTCCAGCCCGGCGTCGAGCAGGGTCTGGATCGCGACGGCGGTCTCGTTGTAGATGCCGAAGCCCCAGGCGCGGTTGGCGAGGCCGTGGTGGGCGCCGCCCGCCGGCACCAGGGCCGAGCGGGCGCGTCCGTCGGCCACCGCCGCCGCGGCCAGGGCGCACGCGGCGCAGACGCGCGCGGAGTCCTCGTGCATTCCCGGGTAGGCGTTGTTGTCGCCGCCGATGCCCCACTGGCGCGCCTCGGGCTCGGCGGCGAGGACCGGCGTGCGGCTGTAGCGGTGCATGGCGCGGACGAACGCGGGCGCGAAAACGCGCTCGAGCCCCTCGTCGGGCATCGGCCCGGGCGCCTGCGCGGTGCTCACGGCGGCGAGGTTGAGCAACCCCGACTCGCGGCAGAGCGCGACGGCGAGCTGGTGGCGGCGCCGGTCGGTCGGGTGGTCCCCCCCGAAGCGCATCCCGAGATCGTCGTCGTGCACCACCAGCAGCCGCGGGACGGGCGCGGTCGTCATCCGGCCCCGCCCGCGGGGCGACGCCGCGGGGCTCCCGCGCTCATGGTGACGGGGCCGGCCACGGCGTCACGGACCGAGACGGTCGAGGACCCCGGTCAGGTGGAGGATGAGCAGGAGCGCGATGGCGCCGGCCGCCAGCGAGTACCAGACCCAGGCGGGATCGCGGCGGCGGAGGGGTTCCGGTTCGGTCATGCCGCCACTATCGCAGAGCCGTGCGTGCGGCCGGGGTGCAGAAAATCTGAAAGTGGGTACACCAGTCCACGGCGGGGCGCGCGCGGTGCCCATCCAGGCGGCGTGAGGCCCGCTTTCGCCGGCATTTTCCCGAAAGG
>JAEMRL010000502.1 GCA_016463385.1 Thermoleophilia bacterium | reverse complement strand
GACATGGCACAGCACACGCCCGGGATCGACCGGCGCGATGCGGTCGAATTCGCGGGCGAGCCAGCCCCCCTCGCCGTCGCGCTCCCAGTGGAGCGGGGCCTCCGCGCCCTCGCCTTCACGCCAGAGCCAGCCCTCCGGCGTCCAGAGCTCCGGGCGCCGGTACCCGCCCTCGCGCATGAACGCGAGGTGGGCGCCCGCCGTGACCGGATCGCGGGCGATCCGGAAGGCGCCGAGGCGGAGCGTGTGAAGGGGCCGCTCGCAGTCGTACGCGAACCCGCGGGGCCCGGCGCCCATGGTGAACTCGCCCGCCGGCACGTCGACCCACGGCGATCCCCCGTCGGGGGCCGCGACCTTCGGCAGCGCACGCCGCCGCTCGGGCCGGTACGCGCCGGCGGGCAGCATCTGCAGCGCCTGGAGGATCGTCTCGGTGTGCTGCGCCTCGTGCTCGGCCACCATCTCGAAGACGAAGCCGTCACGGACGAGGGGGTCCGCGCCATCGCCCAGGTCGCTCGCGGTGAGCGCCTCCAGCGAGCGCTCCCGCACGATGTCGAGGTACCGCCGCGCGGCCGCCTCGTCGAGGATCGCGACCTGGCCGCGGACCCGCCGCGGGGTCTCGGCGGCGTCGTAGACGTCCTCGAGCCCGGGGTGGAGGGCGTCGCGTCCGGCCAGGCGCCGCGCGATCCACAGCTCCTCGTAGGCGGCGATGTGCCCGAGGTCCCAGAGGGGAGGGCTCAGCAGCGCGTTCGGCTGCCCCACCAGATGCTCGTGGGGCAACGGCGCGAACAGGTCGAGGGTGCGCCGCCGGGTGGCGTCGAGGCGCTCTGCGATTGCCGTTCCGAGATCGTCCACGCGTTCGAGGATTCCCCATTACGTGCCTGTAACCGTGTGAGCGACCTCACATGGTGGGGTTCGTCACAGCAGGCCGCCGACGCCGCCCCGCGGGTGATCCGAATGGGTCCGAGAAACGTGTCATCGCTGACGGATCGCAGGAGAGCCGCAGGTCCACGGCGATAGAATCGCCGCCGGATGGCTGACTCCCCGCGGATCCGACCCCCGATCCGGGGGGAACGCACCCTCCGCAGGAGGCGCCGGATCGCGCTGGCCGCGGTGCTCGGCGTCGTCGGGCTGATCGCGGTGGGCGTGGCCTTCGCGGCCACCGGCGACGACGACGTGGCCCCGGGGGGCGTCCGCCTCGACGGGGTCGACGTCAGCGGGCTCTCCCCCGAGGAGGTGCGCACGGCGGCGCGCGAGCGGGCGGACGCGCTGATGGACGTGCCGCTGGTGATCACGCGCACCGACGATCCCTCGTTCCGGCTCGAGGTCACGCGCGAGAGCCTCGGCGCCCGGCCGCGCGTCCGCCGGGCGGTGGACGAGGCGCTCGAGCCGCAGGGGATCGGCGGGCGGCTCGCCTCGATCGTCGGCCTCGGGCCGTCGCGGGAGGTCCGGCTCGCGTTCACGCTCGACCCGCGGAAGGTCTCGGCACTGATGCGCCGGGTGCGCACCGACGCCGACACCCCTGCGCGGCCCGCCGGACTCGAGGTCGGCGCCGACGACGTCACGGTGGTTCCGGGTGCCCCCGGCTTCGGCATCGATCCCGTCGCCCTGCGTGCGCGCATCCTCGCCCTCCCCGAGAACATCGCCGTCACCCCGGCCGAACTGCCGCCGCCGGTCACCGAC
>JAEMRL010000137.1 GCA_016463385.1 Thermoleophilia bacterium | reverse complement strand
GAACGGTTGCGGCGCCCCGGGGTCGGCGCGGAAGCGGTATCCGTCCGCAGCGCCCACCCGGTCGTCGATCGCGAAGATGCGGGGCAGCCGGTCGGGGTTCCGCGCGTCGATGCCCTCGAGGGCGCATGCGGCCCGCCAGGTGGCGTGCATACCGTCCTCCATCAGCCCCGGGTCGGGCAGGCCCTCGCTCGGGGTGTGGTCGAGGTAGCGGCCGAGCGCACGCCGGCAGAACCCCCGGTACTCACGGGTCGAGAGGATGAACTCGTGCCAGGCGTCGTCGACCACCGCCGAGGGCATCGCGAAGAAGGTCCGCCCCCGGCCGCCGCGGCAGATCGCGAACCAGTCGCGCAGGCCCTCCAGGACGAGGGCCCGCTCGGCCGCCCCGAGATCGGGGCGGGCCGCGGCGAGCTTCGCCTCGACGGAGGGCGGGAAGGCGTAGGCATCCAGGAACCGCTCCCTGCGCCGCCTGAACACGGTTACTCGACGGGGTCGGTCGAGAAGCTCGGGTAGCGGTCGGTCAGCAGGAACAGGTAGCCGTTGGTCTGCGCGTTGAAGCGCACGACCCAGGCGACCAGGTTCCGCAGGCCGAGGGGCATCGCCCCGGTGAAGAGGCAGGCGAACCAGGCGATCACGGCCAGCACGTAGGTCAGGTACTGCAGCACGCTGGTCACGATCACGGCCGGGATGGCCAGGATGATCCGGAACGCCGTCTTCCAGCGATTCTGCGGCGCGGGCGGCGCCACCGCGAGGTCGGCCGCGTAGTCGCGGTCGCCGAGGAACCCCGGGTAGGGGTCGGCGAGGAACAGGAGGTAGCCGTAGACCTGCGTGTTGTAGCGCAGGTACTGGGCGATGAAGTTGTGCAGTCCGGTCGGCGTCTGGCCGGCGAACAGCGTCGCGAACCAGCTCGCGATCAGCGCGAAGGCCGCCGCGACGCCCCAGAGCCCGAGCCAGATCAGGTGGGGGATCACGAGGATCAGGCGGAAGAAGACGGTCAGGCGGGTCCGCGACAGATCGTCCGAGAGGATGAGGCGGATCGGGTGGTGGTTCATGCGGCCGACTCTAGGGGCGGCCCGCCCGCCCCACAAATGCCGTCCTGAAACGCCGAGAGGGGCGCCGGTGCCCGCGGCGCCCCTCTGGGAGGGTCTGCGATCACCGGGTGCCCGCCGGTGTCGCTGTCTGTGGTGCGTGTTCGCCCTGCACCACATGTTTCGGCCGGACCGGCCCGCGCCGTCGTCCGCGTAGAGATCGTGCCCATGCGTTTCCCCCCGCAAACGCACGCCCACCCGGGAGCGTTGGGAGGGAACCGCACCGCGAGTACGATGCCGCCGTCCCGCGCCCGCCACGTCACTCCGAGGAGTCCGAGACCATCCGATCGCGCATCGCGCCCTGGCTCGCCGCCGCCGCCGCCGTCTGCCTGCTCGGTGGGCCGGCCGCAGCGCTCGGGGCGCTGCCGTTCGTGGCGATCGATCCCGGTCATGGGGGCGGCGACACCGGTGCGGTGGGGGTCATCCCCCCGGGGACCGTGACCGGCCTGCCGGCGCGCACCGACTCGGCGGGGCGCACCGCGGTCTTCGAGAAGGACGTCAACCTCGACATCGGGCTGCGCCTCGACGCCTGGCTCCGTGCCCAGGGCGGCCGCACCCTGCTGACGCGCACGCAGGATCTGGCGGGCGGCGACGTGCCGTACACCACCGAGGGCGCCGACCTGCGAGCGCGGGTGAGGATCGCCAACGACGCCGGCGTCGACATCTTCGTCTCGGTCCACAACAACGCGCTCGCCGCCACGACCAGCGGCACGGAGACGTTCCATTTCTACTACTCGAGCGCGGCCGCCCGGCTGCTCGCCCGTGACGTGCAGGCAGCGATGGTCGCCGCGCTCGGACTTCCCGACCGCGGGGTGAAGACCGCCGGGTTCCACGTGCTCCGCAACACCCGGATGCCCGCGATCCTGGTGGAGGGGGCGTTCCTCACCAACCCGGCAGAGGCGCTGCTGCTGGCGGATCCCGCGGCGCGCCAGCGGATCGCCGAGGCGATCGGACGGGGGATCGCCACCTACTCGGCGCAGGGCGTCACCGCCCCGCCGGCGCTCGCCCCCACGATCGGGCCCTGGGCGACGAAGCCGAAGTCGGTCCCGGCCGGCTACCGTCTGGTCAAGACGGGCGCGACCAACCCCGTGGGCCGCGGTGGCTGGCTCGCGGTGATCGCGGGCTTCCGTCAGCCCGTGGAGGCGGTGCTGCCGGCGACGATCGGCCCGTGGAGGACCCGGCCGTCCCGCGTCCCGACCGGCTACCGGCTGGTCAAGACAGGCCGCTCCAACGCCGTCGGACGCGGCGGGTGGCTGGCCGTCGTAAACACCGCCGGTTCGCCGGGAACCGGATCGTCCCCGGGGGCCGCCGCGCCCTGATCCGCACCGGCCGGTCGGGAGTAGCCCCTTCCATCGCACATGTCCGCCGGCCCCTCCGGGGCCCGCGGAACCGATGAGGGGAACACCAGATGACCGAACGGCAGATCGACCTGGCCCAGGTGGACACCGATGGCGCCATCCGCGAGGCGGCCGACGCCGTCGTGCGGACGCCGGGGCTCGAGGAGGCCGCCGCCTCGGGTGACACTCGCGCCCAGTTGCTGCGCAAGGCCGCCATGGGCGGCGGGGCGCTGATGGGTGGAGGCCTCCTGCTCGGCGGCCTCTCCAGCACCGCGCTGGGCGCCGACTCGCGCTCGTCCAAGCAGGACGTCGCGATCCTGAACTTCGCGCTGACGCTCGAGTACCTGGAGGCGGAGTTCTACCGCCAGGCAGTCGCGGGCAACGCGCTCAGCGGTGAGCAGAAGACCTTCGCCGAGATCGTCGCGGGCCACGAGGCCGCGCACGTCGACTTCCTGGCCAAGACCCTCGGGTCGAGTGCCGTCGCCTCGCCGAAGTTCGACTTCAAGGGCATCCCGACGAACACCAACCTGTTCATCAAGACGGCGATGCAGCTGGAGGACACCGGGGTCTCGGCCTACATCGGCCAGAGCTACCGGATCCGCAAGACGGCCTACATCCTCGTCGCCGCGCAGGTGCTTGCGGTCGAGGCGCGGCACGCCGCCTGGGCGCGCAGCCTGGTGCCGGGGCGTCTGCCGGCCGAGAAGGACGAGGTGCTCAACGGCCACGCGAACATGAAGCAGGTGCTCGACGTGGTGGGCTCCACGGGCTTCATCGTCACGTAGGGGCATCCGCGCGCGGGCGGCGCCGTCGTGGCGCCGCCCGCGTCAGCGGTGCGCGAACCAGGCGCCGCCGGGGCCGTCGCGGTAGACGACCACCAGCCGCCCGGAGTCGAGCACCAGCTCGAAGTAGTGGCGGTCGATCGCCCGGTCGGTCCACCAGAGGTCCTGGACCAGCCAGTCGTCGCGCACCGTCATCACCCGCCGCGGCCGCCCCGCGTCGAGCGCCACCTCGACGGGCGTCCCGCCGGGGTCGCAGGACACCTCCACCGCGTGCGGGGACGCCAGGGCGCGGAGACTCACTCGGGCACCGGCTCGTAGGGCGTGAGCGCCCAGCGGCGCTCCGGGCGGCGCGACCACGGCTCGATCTCGACGATCCGCAGCAGCGCCTCGTCGCCCTGGGCGGCGCGGACCTGCCGCACCGCCTCGCCGGCGCGCGCACGGAGCTCCTGGGCGGGGGAGGGGACGGCGGTCAGCTGATGGCCGCCGAGCGCGCCGGAGGCGTCGCCGATGATCCACAGGTCGGTGACCGGTGCGGGGATCTCACCGAGGCGCGGCAGCGCCGCGAGGGCCAGGCGCTCCGGATCGGTCGTCGCCTCGCGCAGGGCCAGGTCGCGCACCCACGACCCCCCATCGACGAGGCGGGCCCGCATGGCCAGGGTGCGCAGCGCCGCCCCGCGCCCGCGCGCCGCCGCCGCCAGCTCGCCCAGCAGCAGCCGCGCGGCGGCGTCGAGCGCGGGACGGGCCCCGACCGGCTCGGGGAAGGTGATCGTCGCCCGCAGCGGGCGCGGGGGTATGCGGGGGCGGAGCGCCCGGTCGTCCTCGCCGCAGGCCAGGCGCCAGGCCGCGAGGCCGGGGAACCCCAGGCGGTCGAGCACCGCCGCCCGCGGCAGCGCGGCCACCTGGCCGATCGTGCGCAGGCCGAGGTCGTGGAGGGCGCGGATCGACTCGGGGATGAGGGGGAGGCGGTCGACGGGCAGCGGGGCGAGGAACCCGGCCACCTCGCCGGGTGCGAGGATGAGCGGCCGTCCGGCCGGCGCCTCGTGGGCCGCCTGGAGGGCGCCGAACAGCGAGGGGGCCGCACCCACCCGGCCGCCCGCACCCACCGGGAGCGCCGCCCGGACGCGCCGCAGCACCCCGTCGAGCCCGCCGTGCAGGCGCATGGTGCCGCGTGCGTCGAAGGCCGCGGCGTCGATCCCGATCGGCTCCACGGCGAACCCGGCCGCCTCGAGGCGCTCCAGCGTGCGCTCGGAGGCGTCGGCGGCGGCCCCCGGGTCGGCGACCACGAGATCCAGCCCGGGGCAGCGCGCGAGCGCCTCGCCCACGCGCAGGCCGGGGCGGACGCCCTGGGCCTCCGCGGCCGGGGTGCAGAGACCGACCACCTGCGGGGCACCGGGGTCGGGCCCGAGGGCGACCGGCGCGTCGAGCGGCCGGCGCGCGCGCAGCAGGGCGACCAGCAGGGCCAGGCGGGGGATGTGGACGGCGACGATCACCGAACACATGTTCGCTCACGCGCCGGACGTCATCAACCTCCCGGATCAACTCCGCCCCGCCGTGCGCCGAAGGTGCCGGGGAATGCTCAACGATCGAGACGATCGCCCCGGCCACGGGGCCGCCCAGCCCGCCGGCGACGGCGGACGCACCGCGTCGATCCTCGCCCTCCTCCCGGACGGCCTGGTGGTGCTGTCGGACGACGGATGCGTGGTGGAGGTCAACGACGCGTTCCGGGCCATGACCGGCTTCGCCGCGCACGATCGCGCCGTCGCCGGCCCCGGCGCCGCCCTGCTGCTGACGGCCCTGGTCGAGTGCGCCCGCTCCGGCGCGGCCGACCGCGACATCGTCCTCTCCCGCACCGACGGCACCCGCTTCCCGGCCATCGTCAGCGCGGCGGTCGTGCCCGTCCCCGGCGGCGGGCCGCCCGCGCACATCCTCACCGTCAAGGACGCCACCGCCCGGGTCCGCGCCGAGCGCGTGCGCTCGGGCCTGCGGCGCGTCGGCGCGGCCGTCTCGATCGGCGCGGCCGTGGAGGTCGTGACCGACCGGGTCGCCCGCGAGCTCGGCGCCCTCACCGGGGGAGCGGCGGCCGGCGTGGTGCGCGGCTCCGGCTCCTCGGCGATCGTCGCCGCCTCGTCGGCCGGAGGCCCCGCCGTCGGCACGGCGCCGCCCGGCGACCCGGCGCTGACGGCGCCGATCCGGGTCGCCGACGAGCACTGGGGCGACGTCGCCGCGTGGTCCGTCGGGGGCCGGGCGCCGCGCGCCGACCTGGCCGGCGCGATGGTCACCATGGCCGGCATGGTCGCCTCGTCGGTCGTCGCCGAGCGCCTGCTGGCGCTCGAGGTCGCGGGCTCCGGGGCGGACCCCCTGGTGGGCCTGCCCGACGCGCGCGCCTTCTCCGAGCTGATGGAGCGCGAGTCCGAGCGGGCGCGGCGTTACGGCCGCGCCTTGTCGCTCGTGCTCGTCGACATCGACGGCTTCCGCAGGATCAACGAGACCCACGGCCAGGCGGCCGGCGACGCCGTGCTGCGCGAGGTGGCGGCGCGGCTCGGCGGTCACGTGCGCGGCTCCGACTGGGTCGGGCGCACCGGCGGCGACGAGTACGCCTGGCTGCTGCCCGAGACCACCGAGGAGGCCGCGCGCGACGCGGCCGCCCGGCTGCGCCGGGCCCTGGCCGAGGAGCCCTTCCCGGGCGTCGGCTACCTGACCGCGTCGCTCGGGATCTCGTCCAGCGCCTCGGCCGAGGGGGCCGCCGACCTCTACCGCCAGGCCGAGGTCGCCCTGCACTGGGCCAAGGTCTCCGGCCGCAACCGGGCGGTCCTCTATTCCTTCCACGTGGCCGAGGAGGTCTTCTCACGGCGCGGGGCCGAGCGGGCCGAGGCGCCGAGCCTACGGGCGATGCGGGCGCTCGCGTGGGCGGTGGACGCCAAGGATCCCCACACCCACCGCCACTCGGCGCGCGTCGCCGACCTGGCCGTGCAGCTCGCCACCGCCCTCGGCTGGACCGTGACGCGCGCCGCCCAGCTGCGCGAGGCCGGGCTGGTGCACGACGTCGGCAAGATCGCGGTGCCCGACCGGATCCTCTTCAAGCCCGGCCCGCTCACGGCCGAGGAGTACGCGCTGATGGCCGCGCACGCGGACATCGGATCGAAGATCGTGGCCGACGTGCTCTCGCCCGAGCAGGCCGCATGGGTCCGCTCGCACCACGAGCGCTGGGACGGCGCCGGCTACCCCGACCGGCTCACCGGCGAGGAGATCCCGGAGGAGGCCCGGCTGCTGACCCTGGCCGACTGCTGGGACGTGATCGTGAGCAGCCGGGCCTACAAGCCGAGCCGGAGCGCCGACGACGCCCTCGCGGAGGTGCGCCGGTGTTCGGGCACCCAGTTCTGGCCCGTCGCGGTCGAGGCCCTCGAGCGGCTGGTGGCGGCGGGGGCGGTCGCCGTCGGAGAGGCCGACGC
>JAEMRL010000136.1 GCA_016463385.1 Thermoleophilia bacterium | reverse complement strand
TCCCAGAGGACGGCCGCGATGGAGCGCTGCGTGAACGAGACCAGTCGCGTCGACCTCACGCGCACCCTTCCCCCGGCCGGCGATGACCAATCGGCCGTTCGTCGCAGGACACCGTCACGCAGGTCGAGCACGCGCTCATGACCGTTCAGGGTGCCGTAGCGGACATCGAACGGCTCGTCATCGACGAGCAGCCGCATGATCTTGGCGTTGGTGACGTTGATGACGGCCTGACCCGATTCCGGGTAGCCGAAGCCACCCTCGGGATAGGGGAGCGGGCGCAGCTCGTAGAAACCGTTGAGGTAGGTCCCCGGGAGTCCGTGCGGATCGCCCTCGTCGAGGTTGCCGCGCATGCCGATGTGACCGTTCGAGAGCGCGAAGACCGACTCACTCTGGGCGAGGACGCCGAGGTCCAGGCCCTGCTCGCGAACGGCCCACGGTTCGACGGGATAGCCGGGGTGGGTGATCACACCGCCTCGAGGAGCTCGGCGAGGTCCGACACGACGACGTCCGCTCCACGGGCGCCGAGCGCCTCGGCCTGCTCCAGCCGGTCCACGCCCACCACCCAGCCGAACCGCCCGGCCCGCCCTGCCTCGACCCCCGCCAGGGAGTCCTCGTAGACCGCGGCCTCCCGCGGCGGTACGCCGAGGGCGCGCGCGCCCTCCAGGAACGTGTCCGGTGCCGGCTTCCCGCGCAGCCTCCTCTCGAAGGCCACCACCCCATCGATCCGCGCGTCGAAGAGATCAGCGATGCACGCGGCCTCGAGCACGTCGCGGCAGTTGGTGCTCGAGGAGACCACGGCGGTCATGCGTCCGGACCGCCGGACCGCCCGCACGTAACGGACGGAGCCGGGATAGGCCTGCACGCCTCCCTCGCGGATGAGCCGCAGCAGGATCGCGTTCTTGCGGCATGCCAGGCCCAGGACGGTCTCCGCGCCGGGCGGGTCGTCGGGATCTCCGTCGGGCAGGGTGATCCCTCGGGAGGCGAGGAAGGCCCGCGCGCCGTCCTCGCGCGCCCGTCCGTCGACGAGGGAGGCGTAGTCGCGGACAGGGTCGAACGGGATGAAGGGTCCCGTCCCGGGCGCGTACAGGCCGGCGAGGTAGTCATCGAATACGCTCTTCCACGCCGCAGCGTGCACCAGGGCCGTCCTGGTGAGTACGCCGTCGAGGTCGAAGAGGCAGGCACGAACCGCCCCGGGGAGATGCCGCACGACGTCGCGTCGCGCGGGCCCGGGGAGCGGAGGGGACGATCCGGCGGGTCGGAGATCGCCAACCGGCCTCATGGCTGCCCACCGGCCTCCGCGCCGAGGATCACCGCCTCGAGCGGCCGACGGGGCTGTGGCTTCACCTCGACCCCGTAACCGAGCCGCACGATCAGCTGGGGAAACTGCCCCGCCCTCCCGATCACATCGGCGAGCCTGGGCCTCAGGGCATCCACCTCGATCGGCTGGTTCAGGTACGAGGACCACACGTCGTTCGTGCGCGCTCGCAACAGAACGCGCTGCAGCGCTCGCCCGCTCCTCAACCACGAGGCCGGGTCGTCGGCCGCAGTGCCGAGCACCGCCAGCAACGGTGAGCCCTGGGCGAGCTCGCGGTCCTTCGCGGCCTGCCCCTTCCCGAGATCGAATGCCCGAATGGCGAGCGGGCCTCCGTGGGACATCAGATCCCCGAAGCCGAAGCCGTAGCCCCGCATCCCATCGTGGCTTCGACTGCGATTGGGGTGCACCCACGCTGCCAGCTCCCGCCGGAATCGCTTGTCCGCCATCTGGGCGCGATCCCCCTCAGCGACCAGATCTGCGACTGCCGCACGACCGTCGCCGCGCACGAGACACAGCCACGCGCCGTGCATTTCGGCGTCTGCGACGAGTCGGTCGGCGAGCACGCCGGGAATGTCGCGGTCCTCGAAGGCCTGCCGGTTGCTGTGCCGCCGCGGAATGCCGCCGAAGAGCTCCTCCTCGTCGCGACCGGGCGGCTCGCCGTCGCCGAGCGCGACCCGCGCGAGCAGGTCCTCGTCGTCCGGATCGGGCGCGAGCCACACCGTCCCGCGGTGGCCGAAATGCCGCATGGCGACGAGCAGCGTCTCCAGGGCCGCCCCGCAGCTGATGGTCAGCTCCCGGTCATCGGGGTCGACGACCGGGAGGGCGCGCGTCCGGTCGGCGTACAGCCCGATCGCCCCGTCGCCGACCGCGAAGAGCCACGGCTGCGTGTTGTGTCCCGAGGGCGCGAGGATCGCGTAGCGCAGGAGGAACCGAAGCGTCGACTCCGGGTCGCCGTCCTTCGGGAAGTCGGCGTCCGAGACCGCCCAGGCCTGCAGGGCCGGATCGAGGTTCGCGCTATCCACGTGCCGCCTCCGGTCCTCGATCTCCGTGCGCTTGCTTCCCGCCCACCGCAAGTCCGCCGATGACGAGCGCGAGCACGGCGATGAGCGGCGTCACGACGCTCCACCAGGTGAGGAGTGCGAACGGCACCGCGCCAACCACGAGCATCGTCGCGCCGAGGACCGTCCGGCCCCGTGCGGCGACCAGCACCGCAATCACCATGAGGAGGCCCCCGACGATTCCGAGGGCGCCCGCCGGCCCGAGCGCCACGGCGCCGAGGAAGACGTAGTAGACGCCGAGAACCACCGTCAAGCCGGTGAGCCAGTGTCGCGCGATCGAACGACGCACCTCCTCTCCTTCTCCGCGGAGACCCGCCAGCACGAGGGCTCCCGCGACGATGAGGAGCACCCCGGGCGCGTACCAGAGTCGTCCGACCGTGGTGAAGCAGATCCCCGCCGGGATGAGGAGTCCGGCCGCGGCGAGGAGCCGTCCGGGGCCGTTCGCGTCAGGGTGCCTCGCGAGGAGCCCGGCCGCGGTGAGCGCCACCAGGCTCAGGACGAGCGTGGCGAGGCCGAGGCGGGTGGTGTCCTGCTTGTCCCCCACCCAATCGCGGATGTCGGGGCCCACCACGATCTGCACCAGCCCGGCGGCGACGCCGAGCGCGGCGCCAGCCGCGCCGAGGGCAGCGGCCACAACGCCGCGCCTCAACGCACGACGACGCGATCGAGTTCCCGCCTCGGGCTGAGCGCCGCGACCTCGCCGGCGTACCCCACGCGAGATGCCGAGAGAGCCTGGAGGCCACGGTCGGGGATCGGCTCGCGCAGGGCATCGCCGAAGCGCGGTGGGATCCCGGGTCCTGCTTCGCGATCGGCTCGCTCGGTCGGCCGGTTCATGTGCTGGAGGGAGACTCCCTCCTCGACGGCCCAGAGATGGACCCCCTGCCGAAGCCGCGCGGCCCCGATGCGCTGCGCGTCGAGGGCGCTCATGAGCTCGCCGATGCCCTCACGCGCCTTCGACACCAGGGCGCGGCACCAGGGCATCGCAGCCTCTGCACATGTCTCGCCGACCCCGTCACTCGCGCGCTGCAGGACGCCGCCGGGGTCTCGGGCGACCCGGTCGCCGTGGCCGAAGAGCCTCGGCGACCTGGATGGGGACGGTACCACGGGGATCGCACGCGAACGGACGCCGGTCCCGGCGTTACATCCCGGTCTCGCGCCCGCGAGAGCGCGCTGCGGGGGCCCTCCTCATCGATCGCGGGATTCCCCTCTCGCCGCGAGCGCCGCCATCGGAGCCATCGGCCTGACGCTCGTGACCGCGCTCGCGGCGCGCGATCTGCGGGCCTCCACGAGCCCGCCGGACACTCGGTGCGGGGGGTCGGGCTGCTCCTGACCTCGGTGGCCGCCATGGCCGGCGCGGTCGCGGCGGTCATCGCCGCCCTGACGATCTCGCCCCACCCCGGGGCGCGTCAGGAGGAGCGGCGGGTGGTCCTCTTGCGCGTGGTGGCCGACTTGGCCCGCGCGCGGGGGGCGGCCTTGGCGGGGGGCTCCTCGTCGACGACCTCGCCCTCGGGCTCGGCCGGGTCGCCCGTGCCGAGGGCGGGGAAGCTGCCGCTGACGACCTGGTTGAGGACGTCCTCGAGGTTGTTCTGCGTCGCGTAGAGGTGCTGGGTGAGCGCCTCGCGGACGTCGCGCATGTGACGGATGGCCGTCAGCTCCTGCTCGCGCACGGCGGCGAGCTCGGCGGCGGACGCGCGGGCACGGGCGTCGGCCGCCTCGCGCGTCTCGACGGCGAGCGCCTCGGCACCCGTCACCTTCGCCGCGGCGGTCGCCTGGGCCTCGGCGACGATCCGCCGGCCGTCACGGTCGGCGGCCGAGCGCACGTCGTTGGCGTAGCGGTCGGCCTCGGTGCGCACGGTGGCCGAGTACTCGTCGGCCGCGCGCCGGGTCTCGGTGGTCTCGTACTCGGCCTCCTCGCGGCTGAGCCGCGCGGCGTTCTGCGCGTCGCGCTTCATCGCCTCGGCGTCCTCGCGGGCCTCGGCGAGGATGGCGTCGGCGCGCTCCTGAGACGCGCGGCGGTACTCGAGGGCCTCCTCCTCGGCCGCGCTGACCGTCGATGCGGCCGTCGCGCGGGCGGTGGAGACGATGGAATCGGCCTCGGCCGCGGCGTCGGCCTTCAGCTGGGCCGCCGACTCCTGGGCGGCCTTCAGCACCGAGCCGGCGGCGTCGCCGACGAGCGCCATGAGGTCGTCCTCGGTGGGCAGAGCGGCGCGCATCCGCTCGAGCTCCTCGACGGCGGCGTCGCGCTCGGCGAGGGCGGCGTCGCGCGCCTGCACCGCGGTGTCGCGCGCGTCCGAGCCGGCGGCGGCCGCGGCGATGACCTCCTGCAGCTCGCGCTGCTGGGCCTCCATGCGCTCCTGGGCGGCGCGGGCCTGGCCCCTCAGGGCGTCGACTTCCGAGGCGCCCTCGGCGGCGGTCCGCAGCCGGGCGAGCTCGTCCTGCTGGGCGGAGTGCCGCTCCTCGGCCTCCTGCACGCGGGCGCGCAGCGCGGCCACCTCGGCCGCCGCGGCCTCGGCCTCACCGAGCCGGTGGCGCAGCACGGTCGCCTGGGCCCGGGCCTCGTCGAGCGCATCGGCGGCGGCGCCGAGGAGGCCGGTCACCTGCGCCGGGTCGTAGCCCTTGCGGACGGTCGGCAGAGCGACACTCCGGAGCATCGACGCGTCGAGCGCCTCGGCCGGGTCCGCGTCCACGACGTCGCTCGATTGCATCATGGGGGCGAGTCTAACGACTGCCTCGGCCCTCCTTCCATCGCGCCGCGGCCCCGCCGCTCATCGAAGCCGCCAGGTCGCGGCGCCGCCGAACCCGCCGTCGGCCGCGAATCGCAGCGTGACGAGAGTGACTCCGGCCGGGATCTCGAACGTCAGCCACCCCGCCCGGGACTCCCCCGGCCCGACGTCCAGGCTGCCGAGACCGGGTGTCACAGGATCGTCGAGTCCGGCGATCCACTCGCCTCCCGCCGTGTCGCGCAGGGCGGCGCCGTTGGCCGGCGTGTCCTGGTACGGCCCCTCTCCGGCGTTGGAGATGCGCAGCTCCACGGCGACGTAACGGTGGCCGTCCGCCGGCGGCGGCCCTCCCGCCGACGGCAGTGCCGGATCGCGGACCTGCAGCAACGCGACCTCCAAGGGCTCGCCGTCGAGCGCCCGCAGGACGGCGCCCCTCGCCACCGGTGCGGCCCCGGGGCGAGGTTCCACGGGAGCCGTCGCGGCCCGTGGCGCCGACGTGCCCGCGGAGGGCCCCGAGCCGCCCCCGCCACAGCCGGAGCACACCGAGGCGAGCGCGGCGAGCGCCACGGCGGCGGCGGCGATGTGTCGCATGGGAGGGTCCCGGGTAGGCGGATTCTGGTGCCCGGACCCTCGCACCACATGTGCGCGCCGCGCGAGCGGCCCGGTCCGGCGCCGTTCGCGGCGTGGGAGGGTGCCGCTAGACTCCCGGGCGCACGGAGTTAGGTGGACCTTACATGCGCGGCGGCACGGCGCCGGACGCGCCTCACGACGGGACCCGGATTGTCTTCAACGATCGACTTCGACGGCGGCGGTGAGTTCTACACCGACCTCAAGGCACGGGTGCGCGCGCACCTTGCCGAGCCCGGGCGCGCGCGACGCGCGCACCGCCGGATGTACACCAAGACCGCCGTCCTGATCGTCTGGACGGTCGCGTCCTGGGCGCTCCTGGTGTTCGCGGCCACGACCTGGTGGCAGGCGGCGCTGCTCTGCACGTCGCTCGGCCTCGCCCTCGCGGGGATCGGCTTCAGCATCACGCACGACGCGAACCACGGCAGCTACAGCCCGAGCCGGCGCGTCAACACGACCATGCGCTGGTCGCTCGACGTGATCGGGGCCAGCTCGTACGTGTGGCGCACCAAGCACAACGTCGTGCACCACACCTTCACCAACATCGCGGGCGCCGACTCGGACATCGAGCAGCTCCCGCTCGCGCGCCTCGCGCCCGATCAGAAGCGCCACTGGTTCCACCGCTTCCAGCACGTCTACATCTGGCCGCTCTACGGCCTGTTCTCGGTGAAGTGGCACACCGTCGGCGACATCGGCCTGATGCTCCGCGGCCAGGTCGGCATGACGCCGCTGCGCTGGCCGCGCGGCCGCGAGCTCTTCGGCCTGGTGGCGGGCAAGGCCGTCTTCGTCACCTGGTCCATCGTCATCCCGTTGCTGTTCCACCCGGTGTGGCAGGTGGCGGTCGCGTTCCTCGCGACCTCGTTCGTCCTGGCCTTCACGATCGCCATCGTCTTCCAGCTCGCCCACTGCCTCGAGGAGGCGGAGTTCTCGAGCATCGA
>JAEMRL010000501.1 GCA_016463385.1 Thermoleophilia bacterium | reverse complement strand
GTGTCGGCGACGTCGTCCACGATCAGCAGGTCGGCGTCGGCGACGTCCACCAGATCGGGCACCGGCGGCAGCACCATGGGCACGTCGAGGCGCTGATCGACGTCGGTGTAGAACTCGACGTTCATCGTGTACGTGTTCTTCACGCCGAGCGCGTAGGCGACGGCGGCGGCCGGGATCAGCCCGCCCCGGGCGACGGCCAGGATGATCCCCGGCTGGTATCCGCTCGCGTGCACGGCCTCCGCGAGCGCACGTGCCGCCTGCCCCACCTCATCCCAGCTCATCACCTCGGTGGCGTGGGACGTGGTCACGGCGGCAGTCTCCCATGTCCGCCGGCCGCGGGTGAGGCCGGCGCAGGACCGGGACCCGCCCGGCCTCAGATCCGTCCGGCGGGCAGGCGCTCCAGGGCGAAGGGCGTCGCGTCGAGCGACTGCGAGGACCCGTCGAGGATCATCTCGGCGACCATCCGGCCGGTGGCGGGGGCGTTGAGGATCCCCCAGGACGCGTGCCCGGTCGCGAGGAAGGCGCCGGGCGCGCCCGGGACGGGGCCGATCAGGGGCACGCCGTCGACCGTGAGGGGCCGGTAGCAGGCCGACCGGGCGACGATCGCGGCATCGCGGAGGGCGCTCGCGTGCACGCCCGCCACCCGGTGGAGCTCCTCGCAGGCCGCGTCGGACGGGACGATCTCGCCGGGGTCGTCGGGCAGGGAGCCGTGCTCGGGGTGCCCCGCCACGTAGACCAGCCCGCCGGAGCGCGGGTACATCTCGATGGTGCTGCGCTGCCGGTCGCGCCCGACGAACTCGCTGAAGACGGCCTGCGCCGGCAGCTCGGCCCCGAGGACGATGCTCGCGCTCTTCGTGCCGAAGACCTGGGGCAGTGCCAGCCAGCGCTGAGCGCGGCTGGTCCAGGGCCCGAGGGCGAGCACCACGATGTCGGCCGGCCTCAGCGCGCCGTCGATCGAGACACCGCTGACGGCGCCACCGGGTCCCTCGAACGCGAGGCCGTCGACGACCCCGGTGACCAGCTCCGCGCCCCGGTCCACCGCCGATCCGACCAGCGACGTCGTGAACCGGAGCGGGTCCACCTGCGCCGTGGTCGCGATGCCGCCGATGTCCTCGTGCGCGACGACGTTGCCGTCGAGCCAGTCCGGGTTCGGCAGGCGCCGGTAGCGCTCGAGGTCGCCCTCGTCGGCGGCCGCCGTCATCAGCGCCTGCATCGGCCGGTAGCCGAGGCGCTCGGCCCCGAGCTCGTCCGCGAGCTCCCGGTGCAGCGCGAAGCTGGCCCGGCTGAGCGCGTCGAGCGGCGTGCCGGCGCTCCAGTCGGACGCGAGGAAGCCCGCGGCACGGCCGGACGCGGCGGCCGCCGGGTGCGCGCGATCGACGATCACCGGCCGCTCGCCACGGCGGGTGAGGAACCATGCGACCGACGCCCCGATGGCGCCGGCGCCGCAGATCACGATGCGACCCGGACCCATCGCCGGATCGTATCCGCGCGCCACCGAGCCGGCCCCGCACGGGGCCGCCTCCGGTCACCGATGAGATCATCGGACCGCCCCGGTCGGTCCACCGACATGAACGCGACGGAGGAGATGGCGTGGGACGACTGATCTACTCGATGAGCGTGTCGCTCGACGGCTTCATCGCGGGGCCGGGCGGGGATATCGGCTGGGGGGCGCCGAGCGACGAGCTGCACCGGTTCCACAACGC
>JAEMRL010000500.1 GCA_016463385.1 Thermoleophilia bacterium | reverse complement strand
CCAGGAGCCACCCCGATGATCCAGCTTGACGACCAGGTGATCGAGCGGCTCGCGCGGCAGTTCCATCCCGTGCTCCGGTTCCACGAGGCGGAGCGGTTCTTCCCGGTCCTCGCCGAGTCGTGGCTCACCACCGCGACGAACGGCGTGTGGCCGGAGTCGCCCCACCGCGACGTGCAACTCGGATCTCGGCCCGATGATCCGAGTCGCCGCGGCGCCGCGCTGTGCACCGCCGACAACGGCATGACCGCCGTGACGGCGTTGACCGGTGCCCCCGTCGGCGGCGATCGGCCGGTGAGCTTCGAGGTCGGGTCGGATGACCCGATGGCGATGCTCTCGGACCTCGTCCGGTCGATCGGGGCTGACGGCTTCCTGGATGTGGGCGGCTGGCGGCCGGACGCGTCCCGCCCATTCGGGGAAGGCGATATCGACTACCTCACCTCGCTCTGCTCTGAGCTCGCCTCAGGCGTGAACCCGCGAATCCCGTGGACGCCGGCCGACGCCTCGAGTCCGGCGGCGCATGGCGTGGGCGCGCCGGTCGTGCCCTGGCAATGGGTTGCCCAGCCGACGCACCCGACGATGTACTGCGAGGTGAACTGGGGCGGCGCGTGGGCGCGGCGCGCGGCGAAGTTCGGCAGCCGCGAGTATCCGCCCGGCGAGCGCGCGCTCGACCAGACCGTCGCCTTTACCTACCACCTGCTCTACGGCGCCCGGGACCCCGGCGGCGAGGGGCGCCGGTCCGAGGGCCAGTGGGAGGCGATCACCGTCTTCTTCCGGGCTGAGATTGGCGGGCGGGACGGCGACGGTGAGCTGATCGGACGCGGCGGGATGATCGCCGAGGAGCCGTTCGCGGTCGTCGCCTCGCAGGGCCAGGACCGCGCGGTCGGGGCCCACTTCACCGAGTTCCGCGCGTACTCGCGCTGCGAGAAGCTCGGGGTGCGACCGGTGATCTATGTGACTCGCGGCTCCCACCGCAACCTCTTTGCGCCCGTCACCGGTGAGACCTTCAACCCAGGCGACTACGGGCCCCACGCGCCCGACACGGGCATCCGCGACCAGGAGCCGGGGTCGTGGGACGGCATGGACGGCTACCTGATCATCTCGGGGATCGCGCTGGGCCTCGCCGCGTTGCTACCGCTCCTGCTGATGCCGATCATCGGCTGGATCGGGGCGATCATGCTCGCGGTCATCCTCGTCATCGTGGCCTTGATCTTCTTCATCATGTGGATCGTGTCGGCCTGCAGGGAGGCCGACGACCGTGACGCCGGCGAGCAGGTCTCCCCGGGCTCCGAGCCCAACGAGGCGGGCACGACGGGCCCGCAGTCCGGCGGCGATGGCTCCGAGGAGCCCGCGGCGCCCGCGCCGGGGAGCAGCGGTGGCTCCTCGACGCCACCGGCCGCCGGCAGTGGCGCCGGTCCCAGCGTCGGGCTGCCGAACAGCGGCTCGCCGACCGGCAACGAGACGACCTTCCCGGACATCCGCATCGTCGAGCGCCTCTTCGCGAAGGGCGCCAGCCGCAAGCCCACCCCGTTCCCCAGCGAGTCCACGATGGAGAACCCCACCTGGTGGGACTACCGCGGCCGCTGGGGCGTGCGCGTGAAACCCGCGATCGCCTCCGGCACCTGGGAGTCGGGCTGGCAACGCGTCGACGACCAGGGTCGCGACTGGTCGTACTTCTGTGGCGAGGCCCTACTCGTGGCGATGCAC
>JAEMRL010000135.1 GCA_016463385.1 Thermoleophilia bacterium | reverse complement strand
GCCGAGTACGGCGGGGCGCAGGGCGGGGACCGCGACGCGGCCGGGGCCGATGGCGCGCCGCGGCAGGGCGCCCCCGGCCGACGCGATCCCCGCGAGCGCCTCGAGCCGCCGGACGATGCCCTCCCCGGCGAACGCCGGGTGGATGGCGACGGCGATCGTCCAGGCGGCCTCTGATTCATCGCCCGGGAGCCGGAGCACACGATGGCCCATCACCCGGCCCAGGGCCGGCAGGGCACCGCCGCCGGGGTCCGCCTCGGGCCCCCGGGCCAGCACCACGGCGCGGGGTCCCGCCGCCACGAGGGCGTCGACCACGCGATCTGCGTCGAGACCCTCCCAGCCCTTCGCGCGCCGCCGCCGGGCCCGGGGGACGACGACGAGCCCATCGATGCCGGACCCCGCGACCATCCGGGCCACGCTCTGCTCCACGACCAGGGTCGTCATGCCGCCAGAGGCCCGCGGTCGGCTCCACCGAGGAGCGGGAGCGACAGGCGGAAGCAGGCCCCCGTCCCGACCGCGTCGAGCGTGAGCCGCCCGCCGTGGGCGCGGACGATGTCGCGCGCGATGGCGAGGCCGAGGCCGCGGCCGTCTCCGCGCGGGGAGCTGCCGCGGTCCCCCGGACGGAAGATCCGCTCGCGATCGGCCGGGGGCACGCCGGCGCCGTCGTCCCGCACCCGGAGCACCGCCCGCCCGCCGCGGCTCGTGAGCGCGAGCTCGATGCGGCCGTCGGGTGGGCAGTGGCGGATGGCGTTGCACACCAGGTTGTCGATGACGCGCTCGATGGCCCGGCCGTCTCCGCCGACCCAGACCGGCGCGTGGACGCCGCGTGCCTCGACGCGCGCCCGGTGCGTGGCCGCCACCGGCGCGAAGCGGCGTGCCGCACAGGTCACGAGCGCCGAGAGATCGACCGGCTCGCCCTCCCGCGGGCCGGGGCCCGGCGCCGGGGCGCCGAGGCCCCGCAGACCCGCGGCGAGGCGCAGCGTCTCGGCGTCGATCAGGCCGATGGCGCGCCTGCGGTCCGAGGAGACCTCACCGCGCGCGAGCGTCGCGCAGAGACCGCGGATCACCGTCAGCGGGCCGTGCAGGTCGTGGACGATCCGCTCCATCGAGTCCGCGTCGGGGCCGAGGCCGGCGCCGCGTGCGGTGGCACCGGGCATCTCAGGCCTCCTCGGGGAGCAGGCGGTAGCCGATGCCCCAGACGTTGACGACCCACCGCTCGCCGCCACCCTGGGCCGCGAGCTTGCGGCGCAGGCGGCTGGCGTGACTGTCGACCGTGCGCGTGCGGGCTGCGGCGCGATAGCCCCAGACGTCCCGCAGCAGCTCCCCCTTGGTGAGCACCCGCGTCGGGTCCTTCGCGAGGGCGGCGAGGAGGGCGAACTCCTTGGCCGACAGGTCGATCACCCGGCCACCGAGAGACGCGCGCCGTGAGTGGCGGTCGATCGCGAGGGAGCCGACCCGGATCTCCTCGCGCACCGTCGCCCCGCGGGAGCGGCGGATCATCGACCCCAGGCGCGCGAGCACCTCCGGATAGTGGAACGGCTTCGCCACGAAATCGTCGGCGCCGCGGTCGATGCCGCGCACCACGGCGAACGGCCCGGCGTCGGCCGAGATCAGGAGGATCGGCAGGCCGGCGTCCCACTGGGCGTCCGCTCCCCCCTCGCGGATGCGGCTGACCAGCTCGAGGCCGCTCATGCCGGGAAGGCCGACGTCGACGACGGCAGCGTCGGGCCGTGCCGTGGCGAGCATCTCGATCGCCTCCTCGGCCGAGGTGGCCGAGACCGGCGCGAAGCGGTCGGCGATGAGGTTCTCCGACAGGAAGACCCGCGTGGGCCCGTCGTCCTCGACGAGCAGGACCGAGGGCACGACGCTCCCGAGCCCGATGGACATGATCGACCTCCCGACGATGCGCCCGGCCGCCCCGATGGCGTCGCGATCCGCACCGGGACGAGGCGCGGGGGGCATCGGAATCCCCCCTGCGGCAGACGCAGCTCGTCCGCTCGGAGCGGGGTTTTCGTGCTCAGACACGGTGGAGGTGGTCGCCCGGGCGCACGCCGGCGAGCGTGCCTGCGGGGCATTCGACGACCGACCGAGCACCCCGGACCGCTGCCGCGCGGCCGCTCGGCAGCGGGTCGACGACGCGCAGCACGCGACCGGCGTCGTCGAGGAAGGCGCACCCGATCGCCGCGCGCAGGCCGATGGTGTGGACGGCGCCGCAGCGCTCGATCCAGAGCGCCTCGTCGTCGCCGAGAGCCGGGGTGCCCAGCAGCCCGACGAGGCGGGCCCGCCATGTCCGGGCGGTGTGGCAGCGGGCCGAGACGAGCCGCCCGTCCCCGCTCCGGAGGCCGGCCGGCGGACCGGTGAGGCGGTCGATGCGCAGGCGTCCCATCGGGGCGGATGGTCGCGCCGTGGCACGCGCGTGTGCCGCCCCGGACGCGCCGGGGTGGTCGCGAGCGCGTGACGGCGGGCGTGCGCCCGCGCCGCGTCGTCAGCCGGTCGTCATGCCCCGGGGGCCCGCCCGATGACGAGGGTCCTCGACTGCCTGACCTCGAGGTGGGACACGCGGGCCGAGCCCCCGCCGTCGAGGGCGCGGAGGGCCTCGATGTCGGCGGGATCGAGCCTGTCGGTGAGGTTGCGCAGCGCGCCCTGGACGTACCGGGCGACGAGCGGTGCCGCACCGGGCGAGCCCTCGAGGGTCGCCACGGACCGGAGCGGGCCGGAGTCGACGACCCCGAAGCCCGCCTCCCCGACCAGGGCGGCGTAGCCCTCCAGCCCGGTCGCCGGGGCGGACGCGGATCGATCGGCGTGCCACGCGGCCTGGGCGCCCGCGACGCGCTCCCAGAGACCCGGGCGGCCGAGATCGTCTGAGGCGACCAGCTCGGCGGGATCGAGGCGCTCCAGCACGCACAGAACGCCGCCCGGCCTCAGCAGCGCGGCGACGCGGGCGAGCGTCGCGGCCTCGTCGCGCAGGTGGTGCAGCGCCTGCGCCGTCCAGACGAGGTCGAACGCGCCGAGCGAGGAGAGGTCGCCGTCGAGGTCGATCGCGCCGACCTCGACGCGGGCGGAGAGACCGGCCTCGCCGACCCGCCGCTGCGCGGCGGCCCGCATCGCGGGCGAGCCGTCGAGCGCGACGATGAGCGCGGCGGGGAACGCCGTGGCGAGAGCGCACGCCTCCACTCCCGGGCCGCATCCGAGATCGGCGACACGACGGACATCGTCGCGACCGCCGCGGAGGGCCGCCGTGGCGCGCTCGATGGCCTCGGCCGTGAGCGGCCCGGCCGATTCGCCCTCCGCCCCGATCATGAGCGCGACGCGCTCGTCGTCGAAGACGCCGTGGCCGCTGTGATGGGGATCGTGCCCGTGGGTGTGTGACATGGACGGCACGCTAGCGGGCCCGTGCGCCCAGCGCATAGACTCTTGCCGATGACGCAAGACACGTCCCTCGAGGAGTCGGCCCGGCGGCGCCTGCGAGCACTACGCCGGTCGCGCGGATGGTCGCTCGACGAGCTCTCGGCGCGGACGCACATCAGCGCGTCCACGCTCAGCCGCCTGGAGAGCGGCGGGCGGCGGCTCGCGATCGACCACCTGGTGGCGCTCGCCCGGGCGCTCGACACGACCGTCGAGGAGCTGGTCGCAGCCGACGGTGACGGCGACGTCGTGATCCGCCCCGAGCGCGACCAGAACGGCGACGCGACGTTCTGGAGGCTCAACCACCCCGACGACCCCTCGGGCCGTACGGTCGTCAAGATGCGGATTCCCGCTCACGACGCGATGCCCGAACCGCGCGTGCATCGTGGCCGCGACTGGTTCTACGTCCTCACCGGGACCGTCCACCTGCGCCTCGGCGACCGCGACGTGCTCGTCGCCGCCGGGCAGGCCGCCGGCTTCGACACGATGACCCCTCACGCGATGCGCGGCCGCGACGGGCCGGCCGAGATCCTCTCCATCCTCGATCACCACGGCGAGCACGCCCACCTGCACGACGCCTGATCGCCGGACGCCCGATGCGACGGCGCTGTCAGCCGGTCGTCAGGCCCCTGCGACGGGACGTCCGAGGGGCGTTGGTACTCTGGACGCGATGGGTCTCGGACCGCTCTCCCCCTCCTACTCCAGCGGCCACGATTTCTCGGTCGAGGTGGACGGGGTGCGCTTCAGCTTCGGGGCTGAGGACTTCGCCTCACGCGTCGGAGCGGCCGCCGTCAGGCTCGGACTGATGGGCCGCGCCCAGTTGCGCGGGCCGGAGACCGAGGACCTGGTGGCGCTCGCCGCGCACGGGGCGGTGGCACACCCGGCGAGCCCTCTCGCCGCCCATCTCGAGGACCACGCGGAGAGCCTGCTGGGCGGCGGATCCGACCTGGTGCACTGGCTGCGCCGGCTGGTGTTCACCGGCGCCTGGATCGACCAGCAGGTCTCCGACGGCACCCTCGTTCCCGAGTTCGACGAGGCCCGCGGCTTCCGCTACCGCAGCGCGGCCACCGGCGAGCCGGCCGCCGACGAGAGCACCGTGCCGGACTGGTCGGCGATCGCGTACGGGAGCCCGACGTGATGGCCCAGAGCCCCCAGGAGGTGCTGGAGGCGGTCCGGCGGCTGGAGGCGGATCTCGCACGCATCCGGGCCGGCGCCCGTGAGCGCGAGCGCGACCTCTCGGACCTTCGCGCCGACATCGCCGCCGACGCCGCCCGCGAGCGGCGGGCGCTGGTGGAGGACATGGAGCGCCTGGTGGACCTGATCGGGGCGAGTTGGCGCGCGACCCACGACCAGATCGCGGCGCTCTCCCAGGAGGTCCAGGGTCTGCGGCGGTTCGCCGAGGAGAGCGTCGGTGGCTTCCGCGACGCGACGATGGAACTCCACTTCGGTCCGGCCGCCTACGACAGGGCCAACGGCACGCCCTGACCGCCGGCGGCGGTCCCGGGTCAGTCGCTCGGGCGGAGCGCCCCCTGGAGCGCGGCCATCGAGCGGGCGAACAGCAGGCCCATCGCGTCGGCGGCCTCGTCGGGCGTCGCCTGGGGCGTGAGCGTCCGCATCGCGGCCGACGAGAGCACCACGGCCTGCTGGATCACCTGCCAGCGGTCGACCGCGGCCAGCTGACCCCCGGACTCGGACTGCATCTCCTCGAAGGCCTCGCGCTGGGCGCGCATCAGCTCCTTGAGGCGCTCCTTGAAATCCTCCCCCGCCCCCTCGCCGAACGCGAAGGGGAAGGGGAAATCGGTGTCGTCGCTCATGGGGTGCTCCCGTGGTCCTACTTGGCGGCGCGGGCCTTGCGCGCCTCGGCGTCGGCGGTGAAGGTCTCGATGCCGGCGGCCGTCAGCGGGTGCTGGAGCATCTGGTAGAAGACCTTCGGGGGGATGGTCGCGATGTGGGCGCCCATCCGCGCGGCCTCGGTGACGTGCAGCGGTCCGCGCACCGACGCCGTGATGACCTCGGTGTCGTACATCGACGGCTCGAGGGCCTCGACGATCGTGCGCAGGCACTCCAGGCCGTCGTGGCCGATGTCGTCGAAGCGCCCGACGAACGGCGACACGAACGCGGCGCCCGAGGCGGCCGCGAGCAGCGCCTGCGGCGGCGTGAAGACGAGCGTCATGTTGACGCGGATGCCCTCGGCGGCGAGCGTGGACGTGGCCGACAGGCCCTCGGCGGACATCGGCAGCTTCACCACGATGTTCTCGTGGATCGCGGCGAGCCGCTTGCCCTCCTCGATCATGTCCCCGCGCGCGTCCGCGACGACCTCGGCCGAGACCGGCCCGTCCACCAGCTCGCAGACGCGGCGGTAGATGTCGTCGGCCTCGCCCTCGACCTTTCCGAGCAGCGTCGGGTTGGTGGTGACCCCCTGGAGGACCCCCCAGCCGGCGATCGTCTCGATGTCGGCCAGATCCGCCGTGTCGATGAAGAGCTTCATGCCCTGCCCCTCCCTGTGATCATCAGTCGATCCCCCTGAACGAGGCTAGCACCGCCTCCGGCTACTTCACCACGTCGTGCCAGCGCTCGGGGTGACCCGTTACGAGCGCATCGGCAGTGACGAGGGCCGACCGGAGGAACCGGACATTGTGTACCCGGAAGATGGTCGCCCCACGCGCCCGCGACCAGACCATCCCGGCCGCGGTCCCGGCGAGCCGCCGCTTGGCGGGATGGCCGCTGATCGCCCCGAGCACCTTCTTGTTGGAGATCGGGATGAGCACCGGGCGGCCGAGCGCGACGACCTCCTCGATGCGGTGCAGCAGGTCGAGGTCCTGCTCGGGCGACTTGCCGAGCCCGACGCCGGGGTCGATGACGATCCGCTCGGCCGGGATGCCCGCGGCGGCGGCCGTGGCGAGCCGCTCGCGCGCCCACGCGCAGACCGTCTCGGGCACGTCCACGTCGGGGAACGAGGTGGGGCGCACCTTGGGGAGGCCGAAGAAGTGCGTCATCACGATGCCGACGCCACCCTCGGCGGCGACGCGCGCCATCTCGGGCTCCCGCAGACCGGTGGGGTCGTTGAGGATCGCCGCCCCCGCCGCGATGGCCGCGGCGGCCACCCCGGGCTTGAAGGTGTCGATCGCCACCGGCACGTCCACCGCGGCAACGATCCGCTCGATCACCGGCACGACCCGGGCGATCTCGACCTCGACCGGGGTGTGCTCCGAGAAGCGCAGCGACTCGCCGCCGACCTCGATCACGTCGGCCCCCTGGGCGGCCAGTCGCAGCCCGTGGGCGACGGCCCGGTCGGTGCCCGCGTGGGCGCCCTGGTCGCTGAACGAGTCGGGGTTCGCGTTGA
>JAEMRL010000134.1 GCA_016463385.1 Thermoleophilia bacterium | reverse complement strand
CTCCGGGGCGATCCGGATCCCCCGCGGCGAGCCGCTCGGGCAGGTGCTGGTGCGCATGGGCGCGCTGTCGCCCGACGACCTCGAGGCCGCGATCGCGCGCCAGAGGGAGGACGGCCGCAAGCTCGGCGAGATGCTGGTGGGCGAGGAGCGGATCACCCGCGACCAGCTCGCCCGGGCGATGGCCCTTCGCATGGGCGTCGGCGTGTTCACGCTGGCCGACGGCGTCGACCCCTCCGTCGGGCGGCTGATCGACGAGAAGAACGCGCGCCGCTACCAGGCCGTGCCCGTGCGCCTCGAGCCCGACGGCCGCCTGCTGGTGGCGATGGCCGACCCCTCCAACGTCTTCGCGATCGACGACCTGCGGATCCTGACGCGCCACGAGATCCGGCCCGCGCTGGCGAGTCCCGAGGAGATCCAGACCCTCCTGGGGCAGACCTCGCGCCTCGACGCCGTGGTGGCCGACCTCGTGGAGGAGAGCGGCGGGGACGACATTCCGCTCGACCAGGCCGACATCTCCGACACCGCCGACGACGCCCCGGTGGTGCGCCTGGTCAACTCGCTGATCGCGCGGGCGGTGGACGAGCGCGCCTCCGACATCCACCTCGAGCCCCAGGCCAAGGAGATGGTGGTGCGCTACCGGGTGGACGGGGTGCTGCGCACCGTCACCTCGGTCCCGTACCGCCTCGCGGTCGGTGTCGCGAGCCGCATCAAGATCATGGCCGACCTCGACATCTCCGAGCGCCGGGTGCCGCAGGACGGACGCGTCGGCCTCACCGTCGCCGGCCGGCCGCTCGACCTGCGTGTCGCGACGCTCCCGACGGTGTACGGCGAGAAGATCGTCATGCGCATCCTCGACAAGAGCAACGTGATGCTGCAGTTGTCGGACCTCGGCTTCGCCAAGGACGTGCTGGCCAAGTTCGAGGCCTGCTACCAGCGCCCCTACGGCGCCGTGCTGGTGACGGGCCCGACCGGCTCGGGCAAGTCCACGAGTCTCTACGGTGCGCTCAACCAGCTGAACTCGACCGACAAGAACATCATCACGGTCGAGGATCCGGTCGAGTACCGGCTGCCCGGCATCAACCAGGTGCAGGTCAACCCGAAGGCCGGGCTCACGTTCGCCGCCGGCCTGCGCTCGATCCTGCGGTGCGACCCCGACATCGTGATGATCGGTGAGATCCGCGACCGCGAGACCGCGCAGATCGCCGTCGAGTCGGCCCTGACCGGCCACCTGGTACTGGCCACCATCCACACCAACGACTCCGCGGGCGCCCTCACCCGGCTCACCGAGATGGGCGTCGAGCCCTTCCTGTCGGCGAGCGCCGTGGCCGGGATCCTGGCCCAGCGCCTCGCGCGCCGGCTCTGCAGCCACTGCAAGCAGCAGACGCTGGTGCCCCAGTCGACCCTCCGCGAGCTGGTGGACATCTCGATCCTGCCCCCGGGCCTGCCCGATCCGGTGCCCGTGTTCCGCCCGGTGGGCTGCCCCCGCTGTCAGGAGACGGGGTACCGCGGGCGCGTCGGCGTCTACGAGATGCTGGTGATGAGCGAGGCGATGGAGCGGCTCACCGTCAGCGGCGCCTCCGGCGAGGAGATCGCCAAGCAGGCGCGGCGCGAGGGAATGCGCACGCTGCGCGAGGACGGCCTGCTGAAGGTGCTCTCGGGCCATACGAGCATCGAGGAGATCGCCCGGGCCGTCGGTTGAGCCGCCGGCTCAGCGCATCGCCACCCGGGCCACCGGCACCGGCGCGCGCCGCTGCACGATCACGGTGCCCCGCGCGGTGAGCGGCGCCCGGCCGCCGACCCGCACGATCACCGGCATCGACAGGCCGATCCACCCGCGCGGCGGTCGTATCGACACGACCACCGACGCCGCGCGGGCCCGCCCGGCAGCCACGCGCCTGACGAGCGCGGGGGAACGCCGGGCCCCGGGCGCCCGGCGCGGCGGCACGAGCGAGATCCGGCCGGTGGCGCGCGCGGGGAGGGTCAGGGCGAGGGTGAGGCTCAGCGTGCGGCCGCTCCTGCGCACGGCCCGCACCCGCAGCAGCGACCGCCGGGCCTGCCGGGCCCGGGGCGCGACGCCGGGTCGGCCCGCCGCCGCGGCGCCCGGGACGGCCACCGCCGGGGCGTCGGGAGCGGCGGGGTCGAGCCGGATCCACCGGCCGGCCGAGGGCCGCCCGGTCGCATCGACGGTGAAGAGCAGGTAATAGCCGGGCGGAGCGACGCTCGGATCCGGGGGGGAGGTGAGGGTGGCTGCGCCACCGCCGCCGGACATGGTCAGGCGCACCGAGCGCTGGTCCATGTCGGTGGAGTGCGTCACCGACGACGGGCGCATCAGCACGGCGTGGTCGGCTGCCGGCCCGCCGAGGGCGACGCCGAACGGCACCCCGTAACGCACTGCGGCCGGCGCGGCGTCGATCGAGGGCCGCGCCCCGGAGGCGAGGTAGGGGGGAGAGTAGATCTCGCCCCGGCGCATCGGCTCGGGCCGGTGGGAGGCGCGGTCGTCTCCGGCCGCGAGCACCCTGCCGTCGGGCAGCAGGATCGCCGTCGAGTGATAGGTGCGCTCGTCGACCAGCGATCCGGCGGGGCTCCAGTCGGCGCCGGTCGCGGTCAGCCGCTCGGCGCTGAACACGGGATCGACGTAGAGGCTCCCGTTGCCCATGCCACCGCCACCGCCCACCGCGAGCAGCGAGTCGTCGGGCAGGATCGCCACGTTCAGGTGGCTGCGCCCGCTCGCCATCCGCGGGCCGGGGCGCCAGCCGGCGGCGACGTCGTTCAGGTCGAGGGTGACGGTCGTGGCCTGGGCCGACGGGGTCACGTTGAGGTCGGAGCCGCCGATCAGCATCACCTGCGTGGGCGTGCCGGAGGGGGAGGGCATCAGCACCGCGGCGCCCCAGAGCCGCGGGCGCGGCAGATCGGGGACGTCGCGCCAGCTGCCGTCGGAGGTGTTCAGGATCATCGTGTCCGACACCCCCGGGCCTGCGATCAGCACCTGCGTGCCCGGCGCCGCGCCCGCGTCGGTGGAGTCGGGGACCACGACGGCGTGGGGGTAGTACGACATGGTGCGGCGGGTCAGGACCCTCGTCGCCCCGGTGGAGGGCGTGAAGATCTCGACGTCCGGGTTGAGGATGTTGCTGCCCGACTCGTCGGTGCCGCTGAGGATCAGGGCGGTGCCGTCCGGCAGCGTGGTCACGGTGGGGTACCAGCGCCCCCGGGGCATGTCGGGGTGGCGCGTCCAGGTCTCGGTCCAGGGGTCGAAGGTGAACACCCACGGAGCGCCCCGGAAGTCCTGGCCCGGGCCGTAGGGGGCGATCGGGTAGGCGAGGTTGCCGCCGGCCACCAGGATTCGGCCGTCGGCGAGCGCGGCGTGCCCGGAGCAGAACAGGTTCGCGGGGCGGGTGACGCCGTCGTGGTAGCGCACGGCCGGCGGATCGACGCGCCGGCTGGTCTGGCTCGCAGGGTCCCAGAGGTAGGCGCGCCCGCCCTCCTCGTGCTCGTCGGCCGGGCTCAGCCAGAGCACCTTCCCGGTGGGCAGGACGATCTGGTGGATCGGCCATGAGGCCACGCGCAGGGGGGCGCTCCAGCCGCCCGTGCCGGCCACCTGCGCCTCGAACGACCGCGCCCCCCGGCGCGGCGCGCGAGGGCAGGTGGCCGCGTGCGCCCGCCGGAAGCCCGCGTCCCGGCAGGCCGCACGGCGGCGGGCGTCGGCCCGGGCGTCGGCCCGGGTGCTGTGGTGCGCCGCGGCCCCGCCGGGCTCCAGCGCGACGATGCGCGGATCGTCGGTCCGGACGTCGTTGCGTGGGACGCCGACGGCCGCCGTGACGGCCACCGCGAGCGTCGCCGCGAGCGCCAGGAGCCCGATCACGCGGTTCCGGCGCGCAGACCCGCCACCCCGCCGAGGTCCGGTCATTCCCCACCCCCTCGCGCCGATCGGCGCCCTTCCACTGCTGACGGAGGCGATTGTCCGACGGGTCCGCCGACCGGCGCACTGACCGGAGGTCCAGGTCGCCAGGTCGAAAAACGCCGGGATCAGCGACGTGCACGAGACCTACAGGCGGACGCGTTCCCGGTCGATAGTCACCCTGTCGAGCCGACTCGCGGCGCGATCGCCCCCCTCTCGCGAAAGGTGTCCATGGTCGACTTCGCCGAGCTCATCACCAACGTGATCGCAAGCGGTGCCAGCGACCTCCACCTCTCGGTCGGCGCTCCCCCCGTGATGCGCCTGAACGGCGAGCTCGTGCGGCTCGGCGACGCGCCCCTGACGGCGCAGGACACCCGCGAGCTCGTCTACGGCCTCCTGAACCAGGACCAGCGCCAGCGCCTGGAGACCGATCTCGAGATCGACTTCTCCTACGCGGTGCCCGGCCGGGTGCGCTTCCGCGTCAACGCCTACTACCAGCGCGCGTCGCTGGGGGCGGCGTTCCGCGTGGTGCCGAGCGGCCTGAAGACGCTCGAGGAGCTCAGCCTGCCGCCGGCGCTGCGCGAGTGGACCACCAAGCCCCGCGGCCTGGTGCTGGTGACCGGCCCGACCGGCTCCGGTAAGTCCACGACGCTCGCCTCGCTGATCAACGAGATCAACGAGAAGCGCGCCTGCCACATCATGACCGTCGAGGACCCGATCGAGTTCCTGCACCGGCACAAGCGCTCGATGATCAACCAGCGCGAGGTCGGCGCCGACACGCTCTCGTTCGCCAACGCCCTCCGCAGCGTCCTCCGCCAGGACCCGGACGTGATCCTCGTCGGTGAGATGCGCGACCTCGAGACGATGCAGATCGCCCTCACCGCGGCCGAGACCGGCCACCTGGTGTTCGCGACGCTCCACACCTCGGACGCGCCGCAGACGATCGACCGCATCATCGACGTGTTCCCGCCGCACCAGCAGGAGCAGGTCCGCATCATGCTGGCCAACGGCTTGCAGGGCGTCTGCTGCCAGCAGCTGGTGCCGACGCTCTCGGGCAGCCGAACCGTCGCCTGCGAGGTCCTGATGCCGACGCCGGCCGTCCGCAACCTGATCCGCGAGGGCAAGACCCACCAGATCTACTCGGTCATGCAGACCGGCTCGGCGCACGGCATGCAGACGATGGACTCGACCCTGGCCACGCTCGTCCGCCAGGGGGTCGTGACCCTCGACATGGCGATCGAGCGCGCGGGCCACCCGGACGAGCTCAAGCGCCTGCTCGGGATGGTGAAGGCCGCATGAGCGCCACCACCTTCACCTACAAGGCGCTCGACCGCTCGGGCACCCCCATGACCGGCGAGATCAACGGCGACTCGAAGGCCGCCGTCGCCGCCCAGCTGCGGCTGCGCGGCCTCACGGTCACCGACGTCGACGCCAAGTCGAAGGCCCCGACGGTCGAGGAGCTGCTCGACCGCTACCGCGGCCTCAAGGCGCGCCACGTCACCGTCATGGCCCGCCAGCTGGCGACGATGATCGCCTCCGGCCTGTCGCTGCTGCGCGCCCTCTACGTGCTCGAGGAGCAGACCGAGGCGCCCAAGCTCAAGCACGCGATCATCGCGGTGCGCCACGACGTCGAGGCCGGCCTCGCGCTGTCGCAGGCACTCGCCAAGCACCCCAAGATCTTCAACGACCTCTTCGTCGCGATGGTCCGCGCCGGCGAGACGGGCGGAAACCTCGAGGAGGTCCTCGAGCGCGTCGCCGTCCAGCTGGAGAAGGACGACAACCTCAAGCGCACGGTGCGCTCGGCGATGGTCTACCCGGTCCTGATCGGCGTCTTCGCCGTCCTGGTCCTGATCGGGATGATCCTCTTCATCATCCCGGTGTTCGCCAACATCTTCAAAGACCTCGGCGGCGACCTGCCGGCGCTGACCCAGTTCATGATCACGCTCTCGGATGCCATGAGGTCGTACTGGTACCTGATGATCCTGGTGCCGATCGTGCTCGTCGCCATCTTCCGCAAGTGGAAGTCGACCAACCGCGGTCAGTACATGTGGGACTCCATCAAGCTGCGCTTCCCCATGCGGGTGGGCGACATCGTGCGCAAGATCGCGGTGGCCCGCTTCGCCCGGACGCTCGGCACCCTGACGGCGTCCGGCGTGCCGATCCTGCAGGCGATCGACATCACGGCCAAGACCGCGGGCAACCGCGTGATCTCCGACCCGATGGGCGAGGTGGCCGAGCGCGTCCGCGAGGGCCAGCCCCTGGCGACCCCGCTCGCGCGGACCGGCGTCTTCCCGGTGATGGTCACGCAGATGCTCTCGGTGGGTGAGGAGACCGGCGCCGTGGACACCATGCTCCACAAGCTGGCCGACTTCTACGACGACGAGGTCGCGACGATGCTGAAGTCGCTCACCTCGATCATCGAGCCGATGATGATGATCGGCGTCGGCTGCATCGTCGGCGTGGTGGTCATCTCGATGTACCTGCCGATGTTCAAGATCTTCGAGCTGGTGCAGTAACAGCGGCAGACAGCAGCAGCAGCGTCGGTGGGTCCCGGGCGGGCTCTCAGGTTCTCGGAATCTGAGGGCCCGTCCGGCGTCGGGGATCGGGAGGGCCACGCCGGCGATTCCGGGATCGATCGTGGCACCCCGACCGGCCGGTCCTCGGCTCGGCGTACTCCGGCCGCCGTCGAGCGGGTGCTCGAGGCCGCCGCGATCAGGCCACGCGCATCGCGATCGCCGCGGGCCTGCAGCCCGGGGAGGTGGTCGAGAGCGGTCCGAGCCCGTCCGGCTCAGGCAGTGCGGTCCTCTCTCAGGGTGTCCGCCACCAGGGCGTTGGCATGCCCGTGTCCCAGGC
>JAEMRL010000499.1 GCA_016463385.1 Thermoleophilia bacterium | reverse complement strand
TTCGCGGCCGCCGCGGGCGCCGAGCGCGTCATCGAACTGCTCGACGAGGAGCCGCGCGTGGCCGACCGCCCCGGGGCCCGCCCGCTGCGCGGCCCGGTGGGCGTGGTCGAGCTGGAGGACGTGGAGTTCCGCTACCCGGGCGCCGACGCCCCGGCGCTCGACGGCGTCAGCCTGCGGGTCATGCCCGGGGAGACCGTCGCGCTGGTGGGGCCGAGCGGTGCGGGCAAGTCGACGCTCGCCAAGATGGTGCTGCGCCTGCACGACCCGGACGCCGGTACGGTGCGGATGGACGGCCACGATCTGCGCGACCTCACCCTCGACTCGCTGCGGGAGGCGATCGCCGCGGTGATGCAGGAGACCCTGGTGCTGCAGGCGACCGTGCGGGAGAACATCGCCGTCGGGCGCCCGGCCGCCTCCGACGAGGAGATCGCCGCGGCCGCCCGCGCCGCCGGCGCCGACGGGTTCATCGAGGCGCTGCCCGAGGGCTACGACACCCCGCTCGACGCGCGCGGGCGCAGCCTGTCGGGGGGCCAGCGCCAGCGGATCGCGATCGCCCGGGCGCTGGTGCGCGACGCGCCGGTGCTGATCCTCGACGAACCGGGGACGGGGCTCGACGAGATCACCCGCCGGCGCCTGATCGAGCCGATGCGGGCGCTGATGCGCGGGCGCACGTCGCTCGTCATCTCGCACGACCTTCTCACGGTGCGCGACGCCGACCGGATCGTGGTGCTCGAGGCCGGGCGCATCGCCGAGAGCGGCACGCACGCGGAGCTGCTGGCCCTCGGGGGCCTCTACGCGCGCCTCTTCCACGAGCGCGAGAACGCCGACCGGGCGCTGCCGGCATGAGCCGCTCCGGCCCCCCGCCCCTCGTGGCCGGCGCCCAGATCGCGCCCGGCTACGCGGTGATCGAGCACCTCAGCCGCGGCCGGGCGCTCGACGTGTACGACGCCTGGAGCGCGAGCCGCGGCACCCGCTGCATCGTCAAGGTGCTGCGCCCCGACCGCGAGGACGACCGCCCCGCCACCCGGCGGCTGCTGGCGGAGGGGCGGCTCATCCGCCGCCTCAGCCACCCGCACATCGTGCGCGGCTACGAGGTGCTCACCGAGCCGCGGACGGCGGTGGTGATGGAGACGCTCACCGGCCAGACCGTCGCGCACCTGATCGAGGAGTCGGATCCGCGCCTGCCGGTCCGCGACATCGCCCACCTCGGTCTCCACGTCGGATCGGCCGTCCGCTACCTGCATGCGGCGGGATGGCTGCACCTCGACCTGAAGCCCTCGAACATCGTCGCCGAGGCGGGCCGCGCGGTCCTCATCGACATGAGCGTCGCGCGCCGGCCCGGGCGCGCCGGGGGCGGGGTCGGCACCTGGTGCTACATGGCCCCCGAGCAGGTGCGCGGTGGCGACCTCGGCCCGGCCGCCGATGTCTGGGGGCTCGGCGTGGTCCTCTACGAGGCCCTCACCGGCCAGGCGGCGTTCGATCCCGACCCCGGTGACGACCCGGGCAGCACGTCGTCGTCCGCGTCGACGTCCTCCGGCGGCTCGCGTTCGTCGAGCGCGTCGTGGGAGACGTCGAGCCTCGGCACCGCCGCGCGGGACGCCCGGCCGCGACGCCAGCTCGACGGGCCCCCGGCCCCGATCCGCCGCCTCCGGCGCGGCGCCCCGGCCGAGCTCGTCGCCCTGATCGACGCCTGCCTGGCACCGGAGGCCGCAGAC
>JAEMRL010000133.1 GCA_016463385.1 Thermoleophilia bacterium | reverse complement strand
CCACCGCGGCGGCGGTCGCGGCGGCGCCCTCCGCGTCGGACGCGTAGCCGATGGCGACGTCGAATCCGGCACCCGCGAGCGCGGTCGCGCAGGCGGCGCCGATGCCCTTGCTCGCCCCGGTGACCAGCGCGACCGGCATCAGCCGGCGCCCCGGGTCACGGAGAGCATCTCCTCGAGGGCCACCAGGTCCTCGGGCAGGCCCACCTGGGAGACCGGCAGGTCGCGGCGCACGCGGCGCACGAGGCCCGACAGCACGCGGCCGGGGCCGAGCTCGACGAAGCGGTCGGCGCCGAGGGCCACGGCGGCCTCGACCCCGTCTCCGACGCGCACGGCCGAGGTCAGCTGGTCGAGGAGCACCTCGCGCATCCGCTCGGGCGGCTCGACGAGGCAGGTGGTGGTGGAGAGGAACGGCGGATCGGCCGGGGAGGGGTCCCACGCCTCCAGCGCGGGCCGCAGGCGCTCGGCGGCGGAGGCGATCAGGGGCGAGTGGAACGGGCCGTCCACGGCCAGGCGGGCGACGCGGACTCCGCGCTCGGTGGCCAGGCCGACGAGGCGGTCGATGCCGTCGAGGGTGCCCGAGAGCACCACCTGGCCGGGGCAGTTGTAGTTGGCCGGCCACACGTCGCCGGCCTGCTCGGCGAGCTCGCGGGCCTCGTCGTCGCCGGGCCCGAGCAGCGCGGCCATCGTGCCCGGCGCCGCCGCGGCGGCCTCGCGCATGGCGGCGCCGCGCTCGGCGACCATCCGCAGCGCGTCGGCGTAGCCCAGGGCGCCGGCGGCGACCAGGGCCGAGTACTCGCCCAGGGAGTGCCCGATCACGAGGCCCGGCTCCAGCCCCGCCTCCTGCGCCACGCGGAAGGCGGCGACCGAGGTCGCGACCAGGGCGGGCTGGCAGACGTCGGTCGCCGTGAGGCGCTCCACCGGCCCGGTGAAGCAGACCTGCGAGAGGGAGTACCCGAGGACCTCGTCGGCCTCCTCGAACGTGCGCCGGGCGACGTCGTGGGCCGCCGAGAGGGCTTCGCCCATCCCGACCACCTGGGCGCCCTGGCCGGGGAACATGGCGACGATCATGAGGGCTCTCCGCTCACGGGTTCGTATCGGACGATCGTCGAGGCCCAGGTGAGGCCGCCGCCGAAACCGACCAGCAGGAGGAGGTCGCCGGGGCTGAGACGACCCTCGTCGCGGGCCTCGGTGAGGGCGAGGGGGATCGAGGCCGAGGATGTGTTGCCGTACCGCTCGATGTTGCTGTAGATGCGCTCCGACGCCACGCCGAGGCGCTCGGCGGCGTGGTCGAGGATGCGGCTGTTGGCCTGGTGGGCCACGACGAGGTCGATGTCGTCGATGCCGAGGCCGGCGGCGGCCAGGAGGCGCTCGGTCGACTCGACCATGATGCGCGTCGCGAAGCGGAAGACCTCCGTGCCGTTCATCCGGATGTAGCCGTCGGAGGGCTGCCCGGCCATCGCCAGGGGCATCCGGCTGCCGCCGGCCGGGATCAGGAGATGCTCGGCGCCGGCGCCGTCCGCGCCGAGCTCGAAGCCGAGGAAGCCGGTGACCTCGTCGGGCTCGGCGGAGGTGATCACGGCGGCGCCCGCGCCGTCGGCGAAGATCACGCAGGTCGCGCGGTCGGTCTGGTCGGTGAGCCGCGACAGCGCCTCGGCGCCCACCACCAGGACGGTGCGCGCGATACCCGACTCCACCAGGGCCGACGCCTGCGCCAGGCCGTAGACGAAGCCCGAGCACGCGGCCAGAAGGTCGTACGCCGCGGCGTTGCGGGCACCGATGCGATGCGCCAGGAGCACGGCGGTGGAGGGGAAGAGGTGATCGGGCGTCGCGGTGGCGACGATCACCATGTCGATGCTGTCGGCACCGATGCCCGCCGCGGCCATCGCGCGCTCGGCGGCGATCACCCCGAGGTCGCTGGAGGCCTGCTCCGGGGAGGCGAAGCGGCGCTCGCGGATGCCGGTGCGCGCCACGATCCAGGCGTCGGAGGTCTCGACGCGCTCCTCCATCTCGGCGTTCGTCACCACGCGCTCGGGGACGTACGCGCCGAGGGCGGCGAGGCGGGCGCGACCGGGGCGCCCGTTGCGGACGGAGATCACCCGGCCTCCCCGGGATCGACGAGGGCGAACTTCAGCTCGGTCTCGCAGGCGACCACCCCGTCGACGCGGGCGATGCCCTCGCCGCTGCCGAGCGGGCCGCGGCGGCGCGTGAGGACGGTCTCCAGCTCGAGGTCCTCGCCGGGACGCACCACCCGGCGGAAGCGCGCCTTTCCGATGCCGGCGAAGAGCGCCAGCTTGCCCGCCGTCTCGGGCTCGGCCAGCGCCGCGAGCGCGCCGGTCTGCGCCAGCGCCTCGATGATGATCACGCCGGGGAGGATCGGGTTGCCCGGGAAGTGGCCGGCGAAGAAGGCCGCCGCGGGGTCGACGTGCCACCGCGCCCGCGCCCGCTCCCCGGGGACGAGCTCGAGGATCTCGTCGACGAACAGGAAGGGCGCGCGGTGCGGAAGGAGATCCGTCGGAGCCGGGAGGCGGTGAGGGCGTTCGGGCACGGCCGTCCGGATCGTAACCCATCCCCCACCGGGGGCGGCCCGGCGGAGCGCTGGTATCGTCGGAAGGACCCTGATGCGCCCCTTCCGACTCCTCCTGGTGGCCATCGCCCTCGCGCTGCTCGCGGCCTCCGCGGCGGGCGGCCAGGGCAGCGCGCCCGCGCCGGTGCGGGTGATCGAGCTCGACGGCGACGTGGACCCGGTGACGGCCCTGTTCGTCGAGAACCGCATCGAGGAGGCCGAGGACGCCGGCGCCCCCGCCGTCGTGATCCGGATGGACACGCCCGGCGGCCTGGTGTCGGCGGCGCGGGACATCGTCTCCGCCATGGAGGAGGCCTCGGTGCCCGTGACCGTCTGGGTCGGGCCGCCGGGGTCGCGGGCCGGATCGGCGGGGGCCTACATCTCCGCCGCCGGCGACGCGCTCGGGATGGCCCCCGGCACCAACATCGGCTCGGCGACGCCGATCAGCAGCGGAGGCGAGGACCTCGACGCGAAGGTGCGCAACGACCTCGCCGCCTCCATCGCCGCGCTGGCCGAGCAGAACGGCCACGACCCGGAGCCCTACCGGGCGATGGTCACCGAGTCGCTGAACCTGACCGCCAACGAGGCCCTCGCGCAGGACGTCGCCGACACCGTGCAGCCGACGATCGAGGACTTCGTCGCCTGGCTCGACGGCCGCACCCTCGACGGCGGCGAGGTCGTGACGGCGGGCGCCCCGATCGAGGTCGACGACCTGCCCTGGTACCTGCGCGTGCTGCAGGTGGTCACCGACCCGAACCTCGTCTTCCTGCTGCTGATCCTCGGCATCGCCGGGATCGCCTTCGAGATCTTCAACCCGGGGGCGATCGTGCCGGGCGTGGTCGGGGCGATCAGCCTGGTGCTCGCCCTCGCGGGCCTCGCGGTGATGCCCTTCACCTGGATCGGGGTGATCCTGATCCTCCTCGGCATCGGGCTCTTCATCGGAGAGACCCAGGTGGGCGGCCTCGGCGTCTTCACGGTCGGCGGGGTGGTGGCGCTCGCCCTCGGGGGCGCCTTCCTCTTCGACTCGAGCGATCCGGCCCTGACCACCTCGCCCTGGATCGCCGTGGTCATCGCGGTCCTCGCGGCGGCGGCCTTCGTGGCGTCGGCGCGCCTGGTGCTCCGGGCCCGGCGCCGCCCGGTCACGACGGGAGGGGCCGAGATGATCGGCGAGATCGGCACCACCCGTGGCGGCGTGACCGCGCTCGGGGGCCAGGTCTCGGTCAACGGCGAGATCTGGAGCGCAAGGACGGCCGACGGGGTAACACTCCCCCCGGGGACGGCGATACGCGTCGTTAGAGTCCATCCGGACGACCTCACACTGACTGTCGAACCCAGAGAGGGGTGACGCCGCCCATGGCCGCTGCCTACGCGGTAATCGTTGTTCTCATCATCGTGCTGCTCTTCCTGTTCTCCGCCGTCAAGGTGGCGCGGGAGTACGAGCGCGGGGTGGTGTTCCGGCTCGGCCGCCTGATCGGGATCAAGGGCCCCGGACTCTTCATCCTCATCCCCTTCATCGACAAGGCCGTGAAGGTCGACCTGCGGACGATCACCCTGAACGTGCCCCCGCAGGAGGTGATCACCAAGGACAACGTGACGGTGAAGGTGAACGCCGTCGCCTACTTCCGCGTGGTCGATCCCTCCAAGGCGATCGTCCAGGTCGAGAACTACCTGGTGGCGACCTCCCAGATCGCCCAGACCACGCTCCGCAGCGTGCTCGGCCAGGTCGACCTCGACCAGCTCCTGTCCGAGCGCGACCAGATCAACGAGCGCCTGCAGGCCATCATCGACGAGCAGACCCACCCCTGGGGGGTCAAGGTGTCGGTCGTCGAGGTCAAGGACGTGGAGCTGCCGCAGTCGATGCAGCGCGCCATCGCCCGCCAGGCCGAGGCCGAGCGCGAGCGGCGCGCCAAGGTGATCGCCGCCGACGGTGAGTACCAGGCCTCCGAGAAGCTCGGCCAGGCCGCCGCGGTCATCAGCGCCGCCCCCGGCGCGCTCCAGCTGCGGTACCTGCAGACCATGAACGAGATCGGCACCAACGAACGCACCACCACCTTGATCCTGCCGTTCCCCGTGGAGATGCTGGAGGCGCTCGGCGGCCTCACCAAGGCCATGAACGCCGGCAGCGACGGTGGGAACGGGGCGGCGTAGGAGGTAGGGAATGCGCGCGATCTGGAACGGCTTCATCAGCTTCGGCCTGGTGACCATCCCCGTCTCGGTGGGGCTGGCCCAGCAGCGCAGCGACGTCAGCTTCCGCACCCTCTCGCGGGCCAACATGCAGCCGGTCAAGCAGAAGCGCTGGGACCCGGCGCGCGACGTCGAGGTGACCTCCGACGACACGGTGAAGGGCTGGGAGGTCTCGAAGGGCCGCTACCTGCCCGTCGAGGACGCCGAGCTCGAGCGCTTCGCCGCGCGGCAGGAGAAGACGATCCAGATCCTGCAGTTCGTCGAGCTGTCGGAGGTGGACCCGGTCTACTTCGAGAAGGCGTACTGGCTGGAGCCCCAGGAGCGCGCGGAGCGCCCCTACAAGCTGCTCGCCCAGGTGATGGAGGACGAGGGCCGGGCGGCGCTCGGGCGCTTCGTGCTCTCCACCAAGGAGCACCTCGTGCTGCTGCGGCCGGTGGAGGGGATGCTGGCCCTCGAGACCCTCTACTACCCCGAGGACATCCGGGCCCGCGACAAGGCTGACATCGTGTCACGCCTCGAGGGCGTCGAGGTCTCCGACGACGAGCTCGGCATGGCGAAGCAGCTCGTGGCCGGCCTCGCCAAGCCCTTCGCGCCCGAGGCGTACCCCAACGAGACCCGCAAGGCGCTGCTCGAGTTCCTCGAGGCCAAGGCCTCCGGGGAGGAGATCGCGGCACCTGAGGAGACCGCATCTCCGGCGCCGGTCATCGACCTCATGGCCGCGCTGAAGGCGAGCCTCGCGGCGGCCGGGCCCGCGGACGAGGCGGCCGGCGAGGAGAAGGCCGCGCCGAAGCGGCGCAAGGCCTCCTGATGCCGGCGCGTTAGACCGGACGCGGGCCGCCCCGTGTCCCAGCCGGTCTTCGACGGCCACAACGACGCCCTCACGCAGGCCGGCCACGCAGGCCTCGCGACGGGGCGACCGGAGGGCCACCTCGACCTCCCGCGGATGCGCGAGGCGGGCATGCGCGGCGGGATCTTCGCCGTCTTCACCCCCGCGCCCGGCGACGAGCCCCGGCGGGTTCCGCGCGACGACGGCGTCGCCGAGTACGCGGTGACGCCCGTCGGGCACGACCTCGCGGCCGCACACGCCACCGCGGCCGCGGGCCGGCTGCTGGGCCTGGAGCGCGAGGGCGCCGTGCGGGTGGCGCGGTCGATCGCCGACGTCGACACCGCGTTCACCGGGGAGGGGCCGCCGGTCGCGGTGCTCCATCTCGAGGGAGCGGAGGCGATCGACCCCGGCGGCGAGTCGCTGGCGCTCTGGCACGCGGCGGGGCTCCGCTCGCTGGGGCCGGTGTGGAGCCGGCCGAACGCGTTCGGCCACGGCGTCCCGTTCGCCTTCCCCTCGTCCCCCGACACGGGCCCCGGCCTGACGCCGCAGGGGATCGCCCTGGTGCGGCGCTGCTCCGAGATGGGCGTGCTCGTGGACCTCAGCCACCTGAACGCCGCGGGGTTCTGGGACGTCGCGCGGCTCGATGCCGGGCCGCTGGTGGTGAGCCACGCGGGGGCGCACGCGCTCTGTCCCGCCTCCCGGAACCTCACCGACGCGCAGATCGACGCCGTCGGGGCCTCCGGGGGCCTGGTCGGGATCATCTTCGCCTGCTCCCTCTTGCGCGCCGACTTCGGCGACGACCCCACGACGCCCGTCGCCCTGATCGCGCGCCACGCCCGCCACGTGGCCGATCGCATCGGGCCGGAGCACGTCGCGCTCGGGTCCGATTTCGACGGCGCCCTGATCCCGGACGCGGTCGGCGACGTGCGCGGCCTGCCCCTGGTGCTCGAGGCTCTCGCCGCCGAGGGCTTCGGGCCGGAGGACATCGCTGCCGTCGCCTGGGGCAACTGGCGGCGCGTGCTGGCGGCCTGGTGGGGGGCCTAGGCCGCCCGGGACCTACTGGATCTGGGTCTCGCAGTCGGTGAAGACGTCCGTCCCACCCCCGCCGATGCAGACGTCGGCACCCGGACCGCCGTCGATGTCGTCGTCACCGGCGCCGCCCATGACGCAGTCGGCGCCCCCGAGGGCGGTCACCGTGTCC
>JAEMRL010000132.1 GCA_016463385.1 Thermoleophilia bacterium | reverse complement strand
CCATCGAGGAGTACTTCCCGTTGCTCGCCTCGCAGTGGGGCGTCCCCACCGGGGTCGTGCCGGCGGCGCTGCTGGCGATCCCGCTCGCCGGGGCCGTCGGCGCGGTGCTCGCCGGGCGGGCGGTCGGCCTGCGGGCGCGGACGCTGACCCTGGCGATGCTCGCGGGTGCCGGCGCCCTCACGGTTGCCCTGGTGCTGGGGCGTCCGGCGGGGCTGGCCGGCGTGGCGCTGTTCTACGGCGTCCACCGGCTCGTGATGGTCATCGCCGACGCGCGGCTGCAGGCGCGGATCGAGGGCGGCTCGCGCGCGACGGTGACCTCGGTGGCCTCGCTCGCGAGCGAGCTCGTGGCCGTCGCCCTCTTCGCGGCCTGGGCCCTCGGCGGGCTGGCCCTCGTGATCGCCATGGCGGTGGTGGCCGCCCTGGCGCTCGGCCCCCGGCTCAGCCCGGATTCAGGCTGAGTCCTTCTTCGCCGTCCGGCGCTTCCCGAGGTAGAGGTCGGTGATCGTGCCCTCCGCCGCCTCGGCCGCGAAGCCGAGGGTCTCGGAGAGGGTCGGGTGGGGGTGGATCGTCAGGGCGAGGTCGGCGGCGTCGGAGCCCATCTCCAGGGCGTGGACCGCCTCGGCGATCAGCTCGCCCGCGTTCAGGCCGACGATGCCGGCGCCGAGGATGCGGCGGCTCTCCGGATCGACGATCAGCTTGGTGCGCCCCTCGCCGCGGTGCACCGAGAGGGCGCGCCCGGATGCGGCCCACGGGAAGGCCGCGACCTCGTGGGGGACGCCGTCGGCCTTCGCCTGGGTCTCGGTGAGGCCCATCCACGCGACCTCGGGGTCGGTGTAGGCGACCGACGGGATGGCGCGCGGATCGAACGCCGACGGCCGGCCGGCGATCGCCTCGGCGGCGACCACGCCCTGGTGGGTCGCCTTGTGGGCGAGCATCGGGTCGCCGGTGACGTCGCCGATCGCGTGGATGTGGCCCGCGCTGGTCCGCATCTGGGCGTCCACCGCGATCACGCCGCGCTCGTCGACCTCCACGCCCGCCGCCGCGGCGTCGATCTCCGCCCCGCGCGCGCGGCGGCCCACCGCGACGAGCACCCGGTCGAAGGTGGCCGGCTCCGGGGCGTCGTCGCCCTCGAAGGTCGCGCGCAGTCCGTCCTCCGAGGCCTCGACCGCGGCGACGCGGGTGCCGAGGTGGATCGCCTCGTAGCGCTTCCCGATGCGGGCTTGCAGGGGCTTGACGAGATCGGGGTCGCAGCCGGGGATCAGCTGGTCGAGCATCTCGACGACCGTGATCCTCGACCCGAGGGCGTCGTAGACCGTCGCCATCTCGAGCCCGATGATGCCGCCGCCGACCACCAGCAGGCGGCCGGGCACGTCGGCGAGCGCGAGGGCGCCGGTGGAGTCGATCACGCGCGGGTCGTCGGGCATCGACGGGATCCGGGCCGGCGCCGAGCCGACGGCGATCACCGCGTTGGCGAACGCGATCGTCCGCGGCCCGTCGGGCGTCTCGACCGCCAGCTCGTTGGGCGACGTGAAGCGCCCGGTGCCGCGCACCACCTCCACCGAGCGCTGCTTGGCGAGCCCGGCGAGGCCCTTGGTCAGGCGGGCGACCACTCCCTCTGTGGCGCCGCGCAGCGCGTCGAGGTCGATCGACGCCTCGCCGAAGGTGATGCCGAGCTCGCGCGCCTCCTCGGCCTCCGACAGCACGCGCGCCGCGTGCAGCAGGGCCTTGGAGGGGATGCAGCCGACGTTGGTGCAGACGCCCCCGAGCCGGGAGTGGCTCTCGACCAGCACCGTGCGCAGGCCGAGGTCGGCCGCCCGGAAGGCGGCCGTGTAGCCGCCCGGGCCCCCGCCGAGGACGACGAGGTCGACGCGGCCGCCGTCGCTCACAGCAGCATCTGCCGCGGGTCGCTCAGGAGGTGCGTGAGGTGCGTGGTGAAGCGCGCCGCCGCCGCGCCGTCGATGACGCGGTGGTCGTAGGAGAGCGAGAGCGGCAGCATCAGCCGCGGCCGGAACGCCGTGCCGTCCCACACCGGCTGCATCGCCGACCGCGAGACGCCGAGGATGGCGACCTCCGGCGCGTTGATGATCGGGGTGAAGGCCGTGCCGCCGATGCCGCCGAGGCTCGAGATGGTGAACGTCCCGCCCTTCATCTGGTCGGCCGTGATCGAGCCGTCGCGGGCCGCCGCAGACAGGGTCGTGAGCTCGCGGGCGATCTCGAGCAGGCCCTTGCGGTCGGCGTCGCGGATCACCGGCACCATCAAGCCGGCCTCGGTGTCGGCCGCGAAGCCGATGTGGCAGTAGCCCTTGAGCACCAGCGCGTCGCCGTCGAGGGACGCGTTGAAGTGGGGGAAGGCACGCAGGGCCGCGGCCGACGCCTTCACCAGCAGCGAGACCATGGTCACCTTGACGCCCTCGGCGGCGTGCGCCGCGTTGACCTCCTTGCGGAAGGCCTCGAGCGCCGTGATGTCGGCCTCGTCGAACTGGGTGACGTGCGGGATCATCGCCCAGTTGCGGGCGAGCGCCGGGCCGGCGATGCGCGCGATGCGCGAGAGCGGCTCGCGCTCGACCGGGCCGAAGGCCGCGAAGTCGACCTGCGGCCAGGCCGGCTGGCCGGCGGGCGCCGCGGGGGCGCCGGCGGGGGCCGCCTTCCCCTTCGCCGGCGCGGCCGCGCGGCCGCCGCCGCCCTCGGCCGCCGCCGTCACGTCCTCACGGGTGATGCGCCCCTTGTGGCCGGTGCCCGTGACCGCGCCGAGGTCCACGCCGAGCTCGCGGGCGAGCGCGCGGGTGCCGGGACCGGCGTAGACCGACGTCGTGCGGCCGCCGTCACCGGCCGCCGCGGGCGGAGCCGGGGTCTGCTCCACCGGCGCCGCCTGGGTCTCCTCCTGTCCGGCGGCCGACGGGTCGGAGGTGGATCCCGCGTCGGGCTCCCCGGCCGCGGTCTCCTCGGGCGCCTCCGCCTCGGCCTCGGCCTCGACGGTCGGCTCCGCCGCCTTCGCGGCCTCTGGCTCGGAGCCCTCGGCGTCCTCGTCCGCGGCGTCGGCGGGGGTCAGCGTCAGGATCAGGTCGCCCTCGGAGACCGCGTCGCCGACCGAGACGGACATCTCGCCCACCACGCCTGCGGCGGGGGAGGGGACCTCCATGCTCGCCTTGTCCGACTCGAGGACGATGAGCGGGTCCTCCGCGGCGACGGTGTCGCCCGGGGAGACCAGCACCTCGATCACGGGGACGGCGTCGAAGTCGCCGATGTCGGGGACGCGGACCTCTGTCAGCGCTGCCACGGGGGTATGGCCTCCGGGTCGATGTCGTACCGGGTGATCGCCGCCGCCGCGATGGCGGGGTCGATGGCGCCCTCGCGCGCGAGTGAGGCGAGGGCCGAGGCGGTGACGTGGTGGCGGTCCACCTCGAAGAAGCTGCGCAGGCGCACGCGGTAGTCGCTGCGCCCGAAGCCGTCGGTGCCGAGCACCTCGTAGCGGCCGGGGACCCAGGCGCGGATGCCGTCGGCGAAGGCGCGCATGTAGTCGGTCGCGGCGATCACCGGACCGCCCCGGTCGCCGAGCTGCTGCTCGACGTAGGACGCGCGCGGCTCCTCGGTGGGGTGGAGGCGGTTCCAGCGGTCCACCTCGATGCCGTCGCGGCGCAGCGCCGTGAAGCTGGTGACGCTCCAGACGTCCGCGTGGACGCCGTAGTCCTCCTGCAGCAGGTCGGCGGCGGCCATCACCTCGCGCAGGATCGCTCCGGAGCCGAGCAGCTGCACCCGCGGCCCCTTCTTGCGCGCGCCGGCCTCCCGGATCTGGTGCATGCCGCGCAGGATCCCCTGCTCGGCGCCCTCGGGCATGGCCGGCTGCTCGTAGTTCTCGTTGAGCAGGGTGAGGTAGTAGAAGACGTCGCGCTGGTCCTTGAGCATGCGGCGCAGCCCGTCCTGCACGATCACCGCCACCTCGTAGCCGAAGGTCGGGTCGTACGAGCGGCAGTTGGGGACGGTGGCGGCCATGAGGTGGCTGTGGCCGTCCTCGTGCTGCAGCCCCTCGCCGTTCAGCGTGGTGCGCCCGGAGGTGCCGCCGAGCAGGAACCCGCGCGCCCGGCTGTCCCCGGCGGCCCAGATCAGGTCGCCCACGCGCTGGAAGCCGAACATCGAGTAGAAGATGAAGAAGGGGATCATCGCCACGCCGTGGTTGGCGTAGGAGGTCCCGGCGGCGATCCAGGACGACAGGGCGCCGGCCTCGGTGATGCCCTCCTGCAGGATCTGACCCTTGCGGTCCTCGCGGTAGAACATCAGCTGCTCGGAGTCCTCGGGGCTGTAGAGCTGGCCCACCTGGCTGAAGATGCCGAGCTGGCGGAACATCCCCTCCATGCCGAAGGTGCGCGACTCGTCGGCCACGATGGGCACGACGCGCGGGCCGATGGTCTTGTCGCGCAGGATCGTGCTGAGCGCCCGCACGAAGGCCATCGTGGTCGAGATCGTGCGGTCCCCGGAGCCCTTGAGGATCGCGTCGAACGCCGACAGCGGCGGCACGTCCATGGCCGGGGCGATCGGCACCCGGGCCGGAAGGCTGCCGCCGAGCGCCTCGCGGCGCTCGCGCAGGTAGACCATCTCCGGGGAGTCCGCGCGGGGCTTGTAGAAGGCGGCCGCCTTGGCGTCGGCGTCGCTGAGGGGCACGTTGAAGCGGTCGCGGAAGGCCAGCAGCGCGTCCTCGTTCATCTTCTTCTGCTGGTGGCTGATCATCTGGCCCTCGCCGGCCCGGCCCATCCCGTAGCCCTTGATGGTCTTCGTCAGGATCACCGTGGGCTGGCCCTCGTGCTGCATGGCGGCGTGGTAGGCGGCGAAGACCTTGCGCGGGCTGTGCCCGCCTCGGTTGAGCGCCCAGATCTGCGGGTCGCTCATGTGGGCGACGCGCTCCTTGAGCTCCGGGTAGGCGCCGAAGAAGTTCTCGCGCACGTAGGTCGCATCGCGCGACTTGAAGGTCTGGTACTCGCCGTCGACGGCCTCGGTCATGCGCCGCTTGAGCAGCCCGTCGTGGTCGGCGTCGAGCAGCGGATCCCAGTTCTCGCCCCAGATCACCTTGATCACGTTCCAGCCGGCGCCGCGGAAGTTGGTCTCCAGCTCCTGGATGATCTTGCCGTTGCCGCGCACCGGGCCGTCGAGCCGCTGCAGGTTGCAGTTGACGACGAAGACCAGGTTGTCGAGCGTCTCCCGGCCGGCCAGGGAGATGGCGCCCATCGACTCGGGCTCGTCCATCTCGCCGTCGCCCATGAACGCCCAGACCTTGCGGCCGGCGGTGTCGGCCATGCCACGCCCGGCCAGGTACTTCATGAAGCGCGCCTGGTAGATCGCCATGATCGGCCCGAGGCCCATCGACACGGTCGGGAACTGCCAGAAGTCGGGCATCAGCCACGGGTGCGGGTACGAGGAGAGGCCGTTGCCGCCGACCTCCTCGCGGAAGTTGCGCAGCTGGTCCTCGTCGAGGCGGCCCTCGAGGAAGGCGCGGGCGTAGATGCCCGGCGACGAGTGCCCCTGGATGTAGACCAGGTCGCCCCCGTGCTCCTCGGTGCGGGCGTGCCAGAAGTGGTTGAAGCCCACCTCGTAGAGGGTGGCGGCCGACTGGAAGCTGGCGATGTGGCCGCCCAGCTCCGAGCTCTCCTTGTTGGCCTGCAGCACCAGCGCGGCGGCGTTCCAGCGGATCGCCGACCGCAGCCGGCGCTCCACCTCGGGGTCTCCGGGGATCGGCTCCTCGTCCTCGGGGTGGATCGTGTTCACGTACGCGGTCGCGTCGCTGACGGGGACGGGGGCGCCGGCCAGGCGGGCCTCGTTGATCACCGTCCCGAGCAGCTGGCCGGTGCGCTCGGGGCCGGAGTGGTCCATCACCGACTCGAGCGCGTCGAGCCATTCGCGGGTCTCGTCGGGGTCCAGGTCGGTCATATCGCCTCGGTCTTTCTCGGCATGTGCACCGATGGTAGAGGCGATCGCGGCCGTATGCCGGTCACGCCGCCCCGCCGTCGCCCGGCGGCCAGCGCTCCTCGGGCGGCGCGGGGCCGCCGCGCACCACCCGCACGCCGGCGCTCCCGAGGGCGAGGTAGGGGGCCAGGGCGGGGCGCCGCCAGTGCTCCCAGTCGCGGCAGGCCGCGTCCGGATCCTCCGGATTACGCGCGATCGCGATCGCGAGGGCCTGGGCGTCGCCCATCCCGAGCCCCGATCCGATCCCGGCCTCGGGGTCCATCGCGTGCAGAGCCTCGCCGATCAGCGCCAGCCCCGGCACCCACCAGGTGTCGCACGACACCTCCGTCGCCTCGCGGTAGAACCAGTCGCCGGGGCCGACCTCCTCCAGCGGGCCGGCCGCACCGGGGAGGAGTCGCCCGAAGGCCTCGCGGTAGGCGTCGATGCCGGGCGCCATCGCCTCCTCGGCGCCGCCCTCCGGCCGCGGGATCTGCCAGCCGCCCGCCGCGCCCCCCGGCCAGCCGAGCATCGTCACCTGGCGGCCGTCGGCCAGGAACCGGATCTCGAACGGCTCCGCCGGCTGTCGCGGGCTGCGCCACGAGATCGCTGCGGTCCCCGAAGGCCGGACGTCGGCGGAGATGCCGGCCAGTCCGCGCACCCCCGACCGCGCGCCGTCAGCGCCCACCACCAGGTCGGCGGGGATCTCCCGGTGCGCACCGTCCCCTCCCGCCACGACGCAGCCGCGCACCCGGCCGCCGTCGCGGATCAGCGCGACGACCTCGCTGTCCCACGCGATGTCCACGCCCTCGCGCAGCAGCGCGAGGACCGGCTGCCGGCCGACCCCCACCGCGACCGGCTCCCCGTTGCGGAAGGGCGGCACGTC
>JAEMRL010000498.1 GCA_016463385.1 Thermoleophilia bacterium | reverse complement strand
CCCGCGACGAGGAGGGGCCGCTGGTCGAGATCCACACGGCGGCGGCCGAGGTGGGCCAGGGCCTCGAGACCGTGCTCGCCCAGATCGCGCGGACCGAGCTCTCGCTGGAGCGCGTGCGCGTACTGCCGGCCGACACGCAGGTCGGCTCGGCGGGGAGCACGTCGGCCTCGCGGCAGACCTGGATGACCGGCGGCGCCGTGCAGCTCGCCTGCACGCGTCTGCGCGAGCGCCTGCACGAGGTGATCGACGGCCCGATCGAGGAGACCGCGGTCTACCGGCACCGCCCGACCGAGGCGCTCGATCCCGCCACCGGGCAGGGCGACTCGCTGGTCGCGCTGGCCTTCGCGGCCCACCGGGCCGTGTGCGACGTCGACGTCGAGCTCGGCATCGTGCGGGCGGTCGAGATCGCGACCACGCAGGACGTCGGGCGCGTGATGAACCCGCTCGCGCTGGAGGGGCAGATCCAGGGCGGCATCGCGCAGGGGCTCGGCCTCGCCCTGATGGAGGAGATCCAGATGGAGGCCGGCCGCGTGCGCAACGCCTCCTTCACCGACTACCTGATGCCGACGGTGCTCGACATGCCGCAGGTACGCATGAGGATCAGCGAGACGCCGCACCCGCACGCCCCGTACGGGCTGAACGGGGTGGGGGAGATGCCGACGATCGCCTCCACGCCGGCGATCGTCGCGGCGGTACGCGACGCGAGCGGGCGGCCGCTGACGCGGGTGCCTCTGCGGCCCTCGGACATCGCCGGCGTGTGAGCGCGGCGACGGACCGCGAGGACTTCACCCTCCGGTTCGGCCACGTGGCCGAGGGCTCGCCGTGGGTTGCCCGGGCCGCGTGGGAGCGGGGGCCCTTCGCCGACCGAGCGGCCATGGCCGAGGCGTTCGCCGCCGTCATCCGCGCGGCCCCGCCGGAGCGCCGGCTCGCCCTCATCCGTGCGCACCCCGACCTGGCCGGGCGTGCGGCGCGGGCCGGCGAGCTGACGCCCGAGTCGGCGGGCGAGCAGGCCTCGGCCGGGCTCGACCGGCTGACCCCGGCCGACCTCGAGCGCGTCGCCCGGCTCAACACGGGCTACCGCGAGCGGTTCGGCTTCCCCTTCGTGATCTGCGTCCGCGGCCGCAGCGTGGCCGAGATCCTCGCGGCGGGCGAGGAGCGCCTGGACAACTCCCCCGAGGCCGAGCAGGCCGCGGCGATCGAGGAGATCGCCGCCATCATCGCCCTGCGGCACGCCGACGCCCCGTGAGCCCCGCGGCGGTCGTCGGTGGAGGCCGCCGGTACGATCCGCCTCCGGACCCGACATGACGAGGGGACAGGACATGCTCACGACGCGCGGCGGCATCCCACCGGCGGGGACACGGTGAGCGGGCCGCAGGCCCGCACGGTCGTCCGCCGCGACCACGCCGTGATCGCGCCCGAGACCCATGTGCCGGGGCCCGTGCCCGGCTGGACCGGGTCGGAGCACGTCCGCCTGATCGCCCCCGCGATGGGCGCGCGCTTCTCGATGTCGATGGTGCGGATGGAGGCCGGCGCGGCCGCGGGCCCGCCTCCCGCGGGTGCCGGGCGGTTCGCCTACGTGCTGGACGGAGCCGTGGCCCTGGAGGTCGAGGGCGCATCGCATGCACTCGGTCCGGGTGGATTCGCCTACGTCCCGCCCGGCACCGCCCACGCGCTCACCGCGCCCGGCGGCACGAGCTGCTCGACGGCTGGCCAAGTGGTGAGCTGCG
>JAEMRL010000131.1:4651-6818 GCA_016463385.1 Thermoleophilia bacterium | reverse complement strand
CCCCTGCGAGGCGCGTGTACGGCTCAGCCTCCCCCTCGAGAGGCTGACGCGGCGGCGCCACCCGCCGCCGTCAGATGCCGAGGATCTTGGCCTTGGCGGCCGCGAACTCCTCGTCGGTGAGCACACCCTGCTTGTTCAGCTGCGCGAGGTCCTGCAGCTTGGACATCTGGTCGTCCTGCGCCGGGGCGGCAGGCGCGGCCGGTGCCGGAGCCGGGGCCGCGTACTCCTGCTGGGGTTCGTCGTACCGGGCCGCCTGACGGCGGGCGACGCGACCCGACACCGCGGTCGCGGTGCCGGAGATGACGGCCGTGCGGGCGGCCATTCGGAGAAGTCCCATGTCAGTGCCTCTCAGCTCGATCGGGGGGCATGGTCAGTAGCTGCCAGACAGGGCGGCCTCGGCCACGTCGGCGGGGATGCGGATCTGATCGATCACGACGGCGTCCGCCTCGCGGCAGGCCGCGACGAACTTCGCCGCCCAGCTGTTCTCGAACGCGATCAGGAGCGCCGAGCTGTCGGGCGGGAGGTCGTCCGCGACCTCCTCGGCGTCCTCCGGCCCGAGGGCGCCATGTTCGGCGACCGAGACCTCCAGGAAGGCCGGCCCCGCCTCGGGGTCGAGGTCGGAGATGTCGATCGTCGTCGTGACGCCGTCGGCATCCTTCGAGACGAACAGAAGGTCGATCACGCGCACCGTGCCGCTCTCTACCAGCTCCATCAGGGCCGGCGCGATCTTGCCGGTGAACTTGTTGCCGGGAAACCCGATGATCACGATGTCGACCGGGCCCAATGCCATCACGCGCCTCCTCGTAGTCCGTGCGTGCCGAACGGCCGCGGCGGGGCGTGGACCGCCCCCCGGCAGACCCTATATCCGCCCTGCGCTCAGCGACACGCAACGGTGACGCGGCCGTCCCTGCGACTCCCTGTCGAGCGGTGCTTCGGTCGCCGAGGCGCTCCGGGACACCGCGTTCGGACCCCGTCGGGGGTGGCGCCGTAGTAAGCCGAGATCGCCCGCGGGGAGGACACCGATGCCCGGCGACGGCCCGGCGGGGGAGCCTCGACTGAGACGGAACCGACCCCGAGGTGGTGAGCCCCGTGTCCCAACCGGTCGTCGAACGCAGCCCCGTGGACGAGGGCCGCGACGCCCCCCTGATCGAGCTGCGCGGCGTGGAGAAGGTCTATCGCACCGGCACGGTGGAGTACCGGGCGCTGCGAGGAGTGGACCTGACGATCGCGGCCGGGGAGATGGTCGCCATCGCCGGCCCCTCGGGCAGCGGCAAGTCGACCGTCCTGAACATGATCACCGGGATCGACCGTCCCTCGGCCGGCACGGTGACCGTCGATGGGCGGCGCATCGACCAGATGACCGAGGAGGAGCTCGCCGTCTGGCGCGGGGCGCGCGTCGGCGTGGTCTTCCAGTTCTTCCAGCTCCTGCCGACACTGACCGCGCTCGAGAACGCGATGCTGCCGCTCGACTTCTCGCGGTCGGTGCCGCGGAGGGAACGGCCGGAGGTGGCGCGCCGCAACCTCGGCCTCGTCGGCCTGGCCGACAAGGCCGACAACCTCCCGTCGGAGTTGTCGGGCGGCCAGCAGCAGCGGGTCGCCATCGCCCGCGCGCTCGCCGCCGACCCGCCGCTCCTGGTCGGTGACGAGCCGACCGGCAACCTCGACTCGGCGACGGCGGTGGAGATGTTCGACCTGCTCCAACGGCTGAACGCCCGCGGCTCGACGGTGCTGTACGTGACCCATGACCGCGACCTGGCGGCCCGCGCGCGGCGCACGATCACGATCCGCGACGGCGTCGTGGACTGAGCCCATGACGGCCGCCGTCCGCAAGTCGATCAGGGACCTCACGCGCCGGAGGGCGCGGACCTTCTTCACCGTGCTCACGCTCGCCCTGGCGGTCGCGAGCGTCGGCGTGCTCGCGGTCCCGGCGCTGATGGCCGAGTCGATGGAGCGCGAGGTGGCGCTCAACCGCCTTCCCGACGTCACCGTCACGATGGCGCCGCTGGTGCTCGGCCCGGCGGACCTCGAGGCGTTGCGGGCGTTGCCGAACGTCGCCGACGTCGAGCCGCGCGGGCTCCTGGTGACCCGGGTCTGGTCGGGCGAGCGGCGCGAACGCGCCGTCGTCGTCGGAGTGCCCGACTTCGCCGACCAGCGCGTCGACGTGGTG
>JAEMRL010000131.1:0-4641 GCA_016463385.1 Thermoleophilia bacterium | reverse complement strand
GAAGTCGTTCGACATCGCCACCGGTGGTGTCGCCCGGGTGATCGGCGCCGACGGGCAGGTCCGGCGCCTGCGCGTGAGCGGGGTCGGGCGCAACCTCACCAACGGTGAGAGCGATCTCAGCAACGACTGGATCACCCTCTACGCGACGACGCGGACGGTCTCCGAGCTCGCGGGGAGGCCGGGAGTCACCAGCCTCAGCCTGCGGCTGCGCGACGACAGCCGCGCCGCCGCCGAGCGCACGATCGCGGCGGTCCGCGACGAGCTCCGCGCGCGCACCGCCTTCACGGCCTTCGACGACCTGCCGACGATCCAGGAGCCGGGCGGCTACCCGGGAAAGGAGGGCTTCGAGAGCCTGGCGAGCCTGCTGGGCATCATCACGGTCCTCGCACTGGTGTCGGCCCTGGTCCTCGTCTCGAACACCATGACCACGCTGATCGGCGAGCAGACCGGTGAGATCGCCTCGATGAAGGCGATCGGCGCACGGCGCCGCGACATCCGCCGCCTCTACCTGCGCACGGCCCTGATCCTCGGCGTGCTCGGCGCCCTCGTGGGCGTGGTGCTCGGCATCGCCCTGGCGAACCTCGTGGTCGGGTACTTCGCCTCGCTCTTCTTCGGCATCGAGGCGCGCCTGTCGGTGTCGGCGCCCGTGGTGATCCTGAGCCTGCTGCTCGGCATCGCCGGCCCCCCGCTCGCCGCGCTGCCGGCCATCCGCCGCGCCACGCGCCTGCCGCTGAACGAGGCGCTCAGCGCGACCGGCTCCGCCGTGGGCGGCCAGGGGCGCCTCGACGCGATGTTGCGACGGCTGGGCGGCATCCCCCGGAGCGCGCAGATCGGCCTCCGGAGCCTCGGCAGGCGCAAGCGGCGCAACCTGGCGACGGTGCTGCAGGTCGCCATCGCGGTCGCGACCCTGCTGGGACTGCTCTCCATCGGCACCGGTGTGGGCGAGACGACCCGCCAGTGGTTCGACGACAACCACTACGCGATCTGGGTGCAGTCGGTGCAGAGCCGCGCCTTCGCAGCGGACGCCGAGGCGGTCAGCGGGTCGACCGAAGGGGTGCGGGAGGTCCAGTCGTGGCTGCAGAACCGGGTACGCGTGGAGGGCCGGGATGCGGAGGCCCTGGGGCTGCCCGCGCAGCCGCTGATGGACACCCGCATCCGCGAGGGGCGCTGGCACACGGAGGCAGACGTGGCGGGCGGGGCGCGGGTCGCCGTGCTCGGCCCGAGCCTGGCGAGGGTCACGGGCAAGGGCGTCGGCGACCGCATCCGCGTCGTCACCGGCAACGGCCCCTCGACTTTTCGGGTGATCGGCATCACGGAGAACCAGACCGACAACGGCGGCGCGCTGTTCCTGCCCCTCACGGCGCTCCAGGAGGTTCTCGGCGCACCCGGCGCCGTCAACAACCAGTGGATCACGACGACGTCCGACGAGCACCGCGCGATCGACCGCGTGACGACGCGGGTCGAGGACGCGCTGACCGCCACGGGGGAACAGGTCGGCACGCTCGTCACCTACGACCTGCGCGAGAAGCAGGTGGCCGCCAACGGCCAGATCACCACGGCGATCACCGTCCTCGGCCTGCTGATCGTCGCGATCTCCATGGTGGCGCTGATCAACACCATCACGATGTCGGTGCTCGAGCGGACGCGTGAGATCGGGATGTTGCGCAGCGTGGGCGCCCGCGCGAAGGACGTGCGACGGATCTTCGCCACGGAGGGGATCGCCGTGGCGGTGGCGGGCTGGCTCGTCGGGGTGCCGCTCGGCTATGCCCTCGCGCGGGCGCTGGGATGGGCGGTCGGTCAGTCGGTGGGGATCGACGTCACGTTCGTCTTCCCCATCACGTACGTGGCGCTCGCCCTGATCGGGACCGTGGCCCTCGCCCTCCTCGTGATGCTCGCCCCGTTGCGCCGCGCGGTCCGGCTGCGGCCCGGCGACGCCCTTCGTACGGGCTGAACCGCGCGTGCCGACCGGAGGACACCCGGCGCGGGCGGGCGCCGTCGCGGCGACGCCGGCTGCGCCGTCACGCACGTCGCCGACAAGACCGAAGCACGGATGCGGACGATCCCGATGCCGCCGTCCCCGCATCCGCAGGAGGCTGGTGGTGGGACCAGACGGCCCTCGGACGGGAGGGGGAGCCATGTGGGGGCTGATCGGTGTGATCGTCGCCGTGGTGATCATCGTGGTGGCCGTGATCGGCGGCGTCTTCTATCTGGGGATGCGCCGGCGCTCTCCCGTGGTGCTCGGGGCGGTGCGCCGCTTCAGCCGGTCGGTGGTCAATCCCCGGATGCTGAAGACGGCCGGGCGGCCGGGCGCGTACGCCTCGCTGGTGGTCAACCACGGCCGTCGCACGGGGCGTGAGTACCGGACGCCGGTGGTGGCGGCGCCGGCCGATGACGGCTTCGTGATCGCGCTCCCCTACGGGACCACCTCGAACTGGGTGCGGAACGTCGTCGCGAGCGGCTCGGCGACCCTCGTCAATGAGGGGGTGTCGTACGAGGTCGACCGGCCGGAGATCGTTCCCCTCGCCGCGATGAACCATCACTTCCCGGAGAAGGAGCAGCGCAGCCACACCCGGTTCCGGGTGGAGTCGTGCATGCGGCTCCGGCGGGCCGGCGCGCCTACGGAAGCGGCGTGAAGCGCTCGGGCGCGGTGATCGTCGTCCTCGCCCCCCATTCGGCGAACCAGATGATCCCGCTGTCCTTGGCGTCGTAGTCGACGTTGACCGGGTACGGCACTCCACTCGATCGGACGGCGATCGTGCCGTTCTCGTCGGCGTCGCGGAAGAGGGTGACCGGCCGGCCCCGGAGCGTGCCCGTCCCACTGACGCGGGCCGCCCCGGTGGGGACGAGACCCCGGCCGACGAGCAGCTGCTTGTCGAGGAGCTCCGCGAACACCGCTGCGGCCGGCACCTGGAACCACTTCCCGGCCCGCTCGCGGGCGGCCGCGGCGGGGAGACCGGCGGAGCGGTACCACGCGGCGTTGCCGAGCGTGAAGGACCGCCTGCCGATGCGGATCACCTGGAGGCGGGCCTTCCTGCCCTGGAGCAGCCGCATGTGAGCGCGGTGGTCCCGGGTGAGGCGGACCGTGAACCTCGTCCTGTTCACGGGTGTCGAGCCGTAGATGAAGACCGACGAGGCCCTCAGCGCCGCCGCGCGGCTCTCCGCGAGCTGCGCGTTCGCATCCTGCGCGGGAGGAGACGGCGTCTGATGGGCCGCGGGCGCCGGCGCGAGTTCAGGGACGGCGACCGCGCCCGCCGCCGGAGCGATCGCGAGGCCGGCGAGCGCGATCGCGAGGAGGCCGGAGGTCGGTCGATGAGTCCGCGTCACGGCGCGACGCTACCGGCCCGGTGCGCGCGACCGCCAACGGCGGCTCGCATCCCGAGACGGTAGCCTCGGCCGCGTGACGCCGTCAGAGCCCGACGCCTCCGCGGCCCCCGACTGGGACGCGCGCTTCGCGCGCGACGACTACCTCTTCGGCACCGCGCCCAACGAGTTCCTCGCGTCCTGCCGGGACCTCATCGCCGACGGAGCGCGGGTGCTCTGCGTCGCCGACGGCGAGGGGCGCAACAGCGTCTGGCTGGCGTCCGAGGGCTTCGAGGTGACGGCGTTCGACCCCTCGCCGGTCGGAGTCGCGAAGGCCCGGCGCCTCGCCGGCGAGCGCGGCGTGACCGTCGACTACGACGTCGCCGATGCCGACTCCTGGAGCTGGCCGCAGGAGACGTTCGACGTGATCGCCGCGATCTACATCCAGTTCGCGCCGCCCGACATGCGCCGACGCCTCTTCGGACGGATCCTGGAGGCGCTGCGTCCGGGCGGGCTCTTCCTCCTGGAGGGCTACCGCCTCGAGCAGCTGGCCTACGGAACCGGCGGGCCGCGCGTCCCGGACCAGCTCTACACCGAGGCCCAGCTGCGCGAGGAGCTGGCGGCCTTCGCGCTGGGGGAGATCCGCTCGTACGACGCCGAGATCGACGAGGGCCCCGCCCATTCCGGGATGTCGGCCGTGATCGACGTCATCGCCCGGCGTCCCGTCTGACGCGGCAGGGCCACGCTCGCGGGCCGTCGGGTTACGGGGACCCCTTCCCGGGAACCAAGCCGGCCCCACACAAGGAGACGGACGTGCCCGAGATGACCGAGGCCCGCGAGCTGTTCATGCACGAGCTCGGCGACATCCTCTACGCCGAGAACATGCTGGTGAAGGCGCTGCCGAAGATGGCCAAGGAGGCAAGCGACCCCGAGCTGAGGGACGGCTTCACCCAGCACCTGAAGGAGACGCGCGGCCAGGTGCAGCGCCTCAAGGAGGCCTTCGCCGCCCTCGGCGAGCCCGCGAAGGCCGAGCAGTGCCCCGGCATCGAGGGGATCATCGAGGAGCACGACGAGTTCATGGAGGAGGAGAAGCCCTCGGCCGAGGTCTGCGATCTGTTCCTCACCGGCTCGGGCGCGCGCGCCGAGCACTACGAGATCGCCGCCTACTCGGGCCTGATCACGATGGCCCGGGCGCTCGGCGAGCGGGAGTGCGTCGACCTCCTCAACGAGAACCTGCGTGAGGAGAAGGAGACGCTCCGGTCGCTCGAGAAGGCGGCGCGCCGCTTGTCGAAGGAGCAGGCGAGGGCCGAGAAGGCCGCCGCCTGAGCATCCCACCCCACC
>JAEMRL010000497.1 GCA_016463385.1 Thermoleophilia bacterium | reverse complement strand
GCGCCTCGAGCGCCCGCCGCTTCTCCGCCTTCCCGAGCCGGCGCCACCATGGGGTCCGCCGGTACGCGCCCATGAGCGCGACGTCGAGCGCGCTGACGGGGAAGTCGAGCCGCGCGTCCTCGGTCTGGGGCACGTACGCGATCTCGCCGCGGACGGCGATGCGCCCTTCGAACGGCGCGAGCTCGCCGAGCAGCGCGCGCATGAGGGTCGTCTTGCCGCCGCCGTTCGGCCCGAGGACGGCGACGATCTGCCCGGCGGTCGCGGCGAACGTCACCCCGCGCAGGGCGGGATCGCCGGGTGCGTAGCCGGTGCTGAAGCCGACGGCCTCGACGAGCACGTCGCTCATCGGGCCACCACCGGGCGGCGGGCTGCGGCGGCCTGCGCGAGGGCCGCGACGCCGAAGACGGCGCCGCTGAGCAGCGCGAGGACCGGGCCGGGCGGCAGGTCGGCCTCGTAGGCGATCCACAGGGCCACGACGCCCTCGGCGGCGCCGAGCAGCACCGAGCCGCCGAGGAGCTGGGGGATGGAGCGCGCGAGGAGGCGCACGGTGGCGGCGGGGACGACGAGGAGCGTCGCGGCGAGCAGCGCGCCGACGGCGGGGAGCATCGCGACGACGGCGACGGCGATCCCGCCGAGCAGCGCCCAGTCGCCGCGGGTGCGGGAGACGCCGAGGGTCTCGGCCGTGCGCGGCTCGAAGCCGGTGGCCAGCCAGGTGCGGCCGAGCGCGGCGGAGAGCGCGATCGCGCCCGCGGCGACCGCGGCCGCGATCCAGAGGTCCTGGTCGGTGAGCCCGAGCAGCGTCCCGAAGAGGAGCTGGTCGACCCCGGCGCCGGCGGGATACACGTCGCTGGCGAGCAGGGCGCCGAGCGCGAGGGCCGCGACGACGAGCAGGCCCGTCGCGCCGTCGGGACCGAGGCGCGGATCGCGGATGAGGCGCGTCAGCCCCGCGGTGAACAGGAGCGCGGAGCCGAGTGCGGCCAGCGGGGCGGCGATGCCCCAGGGCACTGCCACGACGAGGCCTGGGAAGGTCGCGGTGCCGACCGCGTGGCTGAAGAACGCCAGGCGGCGCAGGACGACCCACGTGCCGAGCAGCCCGCCGGCGACGGAGAGCAGCAGCACGGCGGCGAGGGCGCGCTGCATGAACGGGAGGTCGAAGGCGTCGAGCACGGCCCGGACAGCCTAGCGATGGTGCGAACGATTCTCACCGGCCTGTGTCGCGCACGACCCCTTCAGGGGATATGGTGGAGGAATGCTGAGTTTCAGACTGTCCCTCGCCGTTCTGGCGGCCCTGGCCTTGTCCGTGGTCGCGGCCGTGCCTGCAGGCGCCGCGTGGACCACGGCCGAGACCGACCAGGTTCGCGGCATCGCCCCGACGGACAGAGGCGACATCCTCATCCTCCGCCAGACCGGCGAGGCCACCCCCACCCTGGCCGTCAAGCCCGCCGGCGCTTCGGTGCTCAGGAGCGAGCGCCTGCCCGCCGCGCCAGATCGCTATCCCTTGGCGGACATGCACGTGGCCCCCTCGGGTGACGCCGAGATCTCCTACGGCGGGATCACCGTGCTGCGCAACCCCGACGGTGCGCTCAGCGACCCCCTCCCCAGGTGGAACAGCTATGCGTTCGACGCGAGCCCGTCGGGCGCGATGGCGTGGCTGGTGGAGGAAGGCGGGAACGTCGCCGTGCGAATGCGCATGGGCGGGGAGCTGCGGCTCCGGACGACCACGCTGGTC
>JAEMRL010000130.1 GCA_016463385.1 Thermoleophilia bacterium | reverse complement strand
TGGCGCTCGCATCGGTCCGCTCGAAGACCTGCTGCGGCGGCAGGCGGACGCCGGGGCGCTGCCACGAGCCGACGATGCGTCCGTTGGCTCCCCCCTCGAAGCGCACGACGAAGCCGCAGTCGGCGTCGAGGATCGCCGCGACCTGACGGGCGACGAGCCCGAACACCTCCTCCGGCGGGGCCTCCGCGGCGACGGCGGTCGCGACCCGCCGCAGCGCCGCCTGCTCGGCCTCCCCGCGCGCGACGGTGCGGTAGAGCTCGCCCATCTCCCGGCTGGAGATCGTGAGCGACCGCTCCATCAGGTAGCGGTCCTGGTCGGCGCTCTCGTACGCCCTGCTGACGCGTGCGAGCAGGGTGCGCCAGTCGTCGTCGCCCGGCGCCGAGGACGGATCGATCCGCAGCCGGCTGAGCTGGCGCGAAAGGAGAGGATGGATGGCGTCCACCTCGGGACCGGGCTCCCCCACCGGCCTGTCGCCATCGTCCACCCCCCGAGGGTACCGCGCCCGGGAAGCGGCGCAGTGCCACGGGACCGCGATCGTGTCGCTCGTTCGGTCACGGAGCCGCAGAGGGGATGAGAGCACTCTCATCCGTGTCTCATGCCCGCCACACCGGGCCGGGATAGAGATGGGCCATGCACGGCCACCACCCGCGATGACGGATCCCGCCCGGAGCTCCTGGGGGTTCTCGGAGGGCGACGAGATCGCCCCCGGGCGCCACGCCGTGCGCCTGCTCGGCGGCGGCCGGCGCTACGAGGCCCATCTGGCGTGGGACGACGACCTCCACCACCTGGTCACGGTGAAGGTGGTGCGCCCCGGGCGCGTCGGTCACCGCGGCACCCTCGAGGGCCTCGCGGGCGAGGCGCGGGCGCTCGACGCGCTGCGCCACCCGAGCCTGGTGCGCGGCTTCGACGCCGTGCTGGACGGCCCGCGGCCGCATCTGGTGCTGGAGTTCCTCGAGGGCCCGCGCGTGTCGACCTACATCCGGCGCGAGGTGGTGGCCGTCGAGCAGGTGCTCTCGCTGGCGCTCCAGCTGGCGGCGGTGCTGCACTACGTCGGCGGGCGCGGCTGGGTGCACCTCGACGTCAAGCCGCGCAACGTGATCATGGCCGGCCCCCCGCGGCTGATCGATCTGAGCGTCGCCCGGACCATCGAGCAGGCGAGGCGCGACCCGGGCCCGGTCGGAACCGCCGGCTACATGGCCCCCGAGCAGTGCGATCCGGACCGGGCGGACGAGATCGGCCCGGCGGCCGACGTATGGGGCCTCGGAGCGACGGTCCACGAGCTCGCGGGTGGGCGCCGCGCCTTCCCCGAACCCGGCCGTGGCGACGCGCCGCTGCGCGAGCGCTACCCGCAGCTCGCCGCCGATCCCGTGCCGCTGCCACGCGGCACCCCCGCCCCGCTCGCCGCCGCCATCCGGGCCTGCCTGGAGCGGCGCCCCGGCGACCGGCCGACCGCCGCAGAGCTCGCCGCCGCGCTGGAGCCGATCGTCGACGCCCTCCCCCGGCCGAGGCTCGGGATGCTCCGGCCCGGAGGGCGCCGCAGGTTCCAGCGCCTCGCGTGAGGACGGTCTCATGCCCGTCTCACGGCCATCTCAGAGTGCGCACCTAGCGTCTCCGGAAACGACCCTGGCGACGCCAGGCGAGGAGGTGGATCGATGAACGCAGCACGGATCGGAGTGGGCGCACTGGTGGTCGCCGTCATCGGTGGAGCCTGGGCGGGCGTGACGCTGGGCGACGACGGAGGCGACAGCACCATCGATCGCCGCCTGGCGCAGGAGGCACGGACGCAGGACGGGATCGTGCTCCTGGAGACCGCCGAGGACGACGACATCGGCGCGGGTCCGGATCCGACGGGAGACGGGACCCTCGACGACGACGGCACCCGGGGCGGCAACAACGGCGGCGCGAACAGCGTCGACGGCGACGCGACGCCGGGCAACGACGGCACGCGCGACGGCGACGCGACGCGCGACAACGACGGCACCCGGGGCGGGAACAACGGCGGCGACAACAGCCGCGACGGGGACCGCACCCGCGGCAACGACGGCACCGGCGACGGCGACGCCACCCGGGACGACGACGGCACCCGGGGTGGGAACAACGGTGGCGACAACAGCCGCGACCGGGACCGGACGGCCGGAAACGACGGCACCAACGGCGGCGACAACACCGGTGACGGCGACGCCACGGCCGGTGACGACGGCACCGGCGGCGGCGACAACACCTACGTCGCGCCCGCCGGCGGCGGCGGTGGCGACTCGAGCGGCGGCGGCGACACCTGAGCCGCCGGCCGCCGGGCCGAGGGGGTCCCGCCCCTCGGCCCGGCGGCGCTCAGGCCCGCGTGTCCACCGACACCGACACCGGGCCGAGCAGGATCTGCTTCAGGGCTCCCTGGGACACCCCGTGCTGGTCGGCGAGCTCCGCGAGGGACGTGCCGGCCTTCAGCGCGTCGAAGAACGACGTCTCGTCCATCCCGAGCGCGCTGGTCAGCGATCCGAGCCGCGCGGCCATGTCGGCGCCCCGGTCCCCCGGCGGCGGCCCGCCGGGCCCTCCTCGGCCGCGCCCGGGGCCGGCCGTGCCGTCGATGATCCCCTGGGCGATGGTCGCGGCGTCTACGTCCTCCGCGCCGGGCGGCGGGCCGGCCTCCTGGACTCCCGCGGTAACCGCCGCCAGGAGGTCGTCCTTGGAGACGCCCTTCTCGGCGGCCAGATCGGCGAGAGTGGTTCCGCCGCCCCGCAGGGCGCTGCGCATCTCCTCGTCGCTCATCCCGAGCAGCGACGCCGCTCCGGCCATGACCTGCTTCATGGGGTTCGCACCGCCAGGCCCGCCCGCCGGGGGCGGGCCGTGGTGCGGGGTGACGCTTCCGATGGTGAGGCTCATGGAAGCTCCTTTCGTCATCTTCCCCATCGGCGCCGCCACGGGCGTGATGAGACGAGAACCCGCATTCACATGGGATTCTCAGGTGACTCCTAACCTCTCGCGCCGATCACCTTGCCCCCGCACGGGGCGGATCGGATACTCGTCGGCGTGTCCGAGCCCTTCACCGACGGCGCGTTCCACACCGCCCGCGACCGTTCCCGGCCTGAGCTGCTGTGGTTCATGCGCCACAAGGACGTGCTCGACCGCTGGCCGGTGATCGCCGAGGACTGGGCCGGCCGGATCGAGGGCAAACGCCAGGCCGAGATCAACCCGCCCGACCGCGACATCACCTACTTCCACGGCGGCGGCCGCTAGGCGCGACGGGCGCGGAACGAGAGAGGGGGCCGGTCCAGCGTCTCCGCTGTCCCGACCCCCTCTCACTGCAGTGGACCCGGCCGGCACTGCCCCGGCGTCCGAAAGCGTTGCCCCATCGGCTTCTCCGAGCGCAGTCGTCGGTGAGGATCTCGCGGGGGGCGTCACCGGCGACCAACCGCCTCCCCGCCAGGCTCTCCTGTTATCTCGCTCCTCCGCCGAGTGCCGTTGCTTCGGAGCCAGGATCGCTAGTTGACACCGGTGATCTCCCTCACGATCCGAAGGGAGGCCGATGGCCCTCATTTACTGCTGTTTAGGCAGCGAGAGCGAGCTTGGGAGAGTTCTCCGCAGCTCCGTTGTTTCCCGGTTTTTAACGCGGTCCACCGGGTCCGCGGCTCGCTTACCGATGCGGTACCGCTCCGTCGAAACTGGATCGGGCCCGTGATGCGTCCTGCCCAGCGAGGGTAGCACCGCGGAGGGCTACGATCATCCGATGCGCGCGATGCTCATGCGGACGTGCCTGTCGGACGTGATGGCGCCCTCGGTCTGGCGGGCCACCCGCACCGTGCTGGAGCGTGCGGGCGTCGAGGTGTCGGTGCCGCGGCGCCAGACCTGCTGCGGGCAGCCGGGCTGGTCGTCGGGCCACCCCGACCAGGCGCGCCGGGTGGCCCGCACCGCGCTCGCGGCCTTCGCCGGCGACGACCCGGTGGTGGTGCCCTCGGGCTCGTGCGCGGCGATGGTGCGCCACGGCTACCCCGAGCTCTTCGCCGGGCAGCCCGAGGAGGAGGCCGCTCTGGCGATGGCCGGGCGCACCCGCGAGTTCACCCAGTTCCTGGCCGAGCACGGCCTCGATACGGGCGCGCGGGGATCCGGCTCGGCGACCTATCACGACTCCTGCCACATGCTGCGCCTGCTCGGCGAGCGCGAGAGCGGGCGGGCGGCCCTGCGGGCGGTGGAAGGAGTCGAGTTGCGCGAGATGGAGGCGACCGACGTCTGCTGCGGCTTCGGCGGCACGTTCAGCGTCAACTTCCCCGAGGTGTCCGGGCGCCTCGGCGAGGAGAAGGCCCGCCACGCGGCGGCGACCGGCGCCGACGAGCTGATCGCGTGCGACCTCTCCTGCCTGATGCACATCGCCGGCCGCGCCCGGCGCACGGGCGTGCCGCTGCGGGTGCGGCACATCGCCGAGGTGCTCGCCGGATGAGCGGGCGGCGGCCGGTGGTCTACTCCGACACGACGGCGCCGCTGCGCGAGCGCACCCGCGAGGCCCTCGCCGACGACGCCCTCGCGGCCAACCTGCGCGCGGCCGGTGCGAGCTGGGGCGCGGCCCGGACGAGGATCTCCGCCGAGAACCCCTTTGCGGAGATGCGGGCGCGGGCGCGCGAGATCCGCCGCGGCGACATCGGCGACCTGCCGGAGCTGCTCGCGCGCCTGGAGGAGCGCGTGACCGCGGCCGGGGGCGTGGTGACGCGGGCAGCCGACGCCGACGCCGCCTGCCGCTACATCACCGACCTCGCGGCGGCGCGTGGGGCGACGCTCGTGGCCAAGTCGAAGTCGATGGCCACCGAGGAGATCAAGCTCAACGAGGCGATCGAGGAGTCGGGGCTGCGGGTGGTCGAGACGGATCTCGGCGAGTGGATCCTGCAGCTCGCCGGGCAGCACCCGAGCCACATCGTGGCCCCCGCGGTGCACCTCAACAAGGAGCAGGTGCGCCAGGTGCTGATGGCCGAGAGCGGCTGGGAGCTGCCGACCGACCGCGAGGCGCTGGTCGCCCACGCGCGCACGCGGCTGCGCGAGGTGTTCGCGAGCGCCGACATCGGCATCTCGGGGGTCAACTTCGGGGTCGCCGAGACCGGCACGATCTGCGTCGTCGAGAACGAGGGCAACGCCCGGCTGGTGACCGCGCTGCCCCGCATCCACGTCGCGGTGATGGGCATGGAGCGGGTGGTGCGCGACTGGGACGAGGCCGCCCACATCCTGCAGATCCTCCCGATGGCGGCGATCGGCGACGACGCGGCCGGCTACGTCAACCTGATCACCGGCCCGCGCGCGCCGGGCGAGGCCGACGGCCCCGAGGAGCTGCACCTGGTGATCCTCGACGGCGGGCGCTCGGCGCTGCTCGGCACGGACCTGGAGGAGGCGCTCGACTGCATCCGCTGCGGCGCCTGCCTCTACTCCTGCCCGATGTGGCGGAGCGTCGGCGGGCAGGCGTACGGGTCGCCCTACTCGGGGCCGATCGGCTCGGTGCTGACGCCGCTGCTGGAGGGGATGGAGGGCGAGCGCTCGAGCGAGCTGCCCTTCATGTCGTCGCTCTGCGGCTCGTGTCACGACGCCTGCCCGGTCGGCATCCCGCTCCACGACCTGCTGGTGCGCGTGCGCGCCCGGGTCACGACGACCGCGCACCGGCGCGACCGCGCCCGCTTCCGCCTCTGGAGCCGCGCCTGGAGCAACCCCGCCGCCTACCGCCTGTCGGTGGCCATGGCGCGGATCGGGCTGCGCCTGGCGGGCCGCCGCGGGTGGGCCCGGCGCCTTCCCGGCCCGGGCGCCGAGTGGACGTCCCAGCGCGACCTCCCCACGCGATGGCCCCCGACACCGCCGCGCTGAGCGAGGGGCTGCTCGCGGCACTCGCCCGGCGGCGCGCCACCGGCGCGGTGGTGGACGCCGCCGGCGCCGCGGCAGCGGCGGCGGCGAGGGCCGCGGAGTGGGGCGTCGAGCGCGCTCTCCTGGCCGACGATCCGGTGCTCGGCGACCTCGGAGTGGGCGGACGCCTCGCCGGCGACGGTTGCGAGGTGCTGGTGTGGCCCGACGGGCGCGGGCGCGGCTGGCGCGAGCTGCTCGGGCTGGAGGGCCCGGAGCTGACGATGGGCGTCACCGTGCCGCGGCTCGGCGTGGCCGAGCGCGGCACCCTGGTGCTGGAGACCGGCCCCGGGCACGGCCGCTCGATCGACGTGGTGAGCATGTACCACCTGGCCGTGCTGCCGGCGTCACGGCTGCGGGCGACGCTGGCCGAGGCGCTCGTCGAGACCTACGCCCGCGACGGGCGGGCGCCGTCGGCCGTGTCACTGGTGTCGGCGCCGAGCCGCACATCGGACATCGAGAAGATCTCGACGCTCGGCGCCCACGGGGCCAAGGGGCTGCACGTCCTCGTGGTGGAGGACCGCTGACCGTCCAGGTGGTTGTACGACGCACCGCTTGTGTGGGTTGATCGCGCAACCAGACACCCGCCGACGACGGAGAGGGCATGGCGCTGACGCGAAGGAACCCCGGACGGCGTGACCGAGAGGAGGAAGGCGGCACGCTCATGACGCGCCGGACGAACGGGAGGACGTCCATTCGTGCCGGCCGTCTGTCGACCGTGGCCGCCGGAACGGTCTGCACCGCCCTGCTCGCGTCCGGGTGCGTCCAGTTCGGCTCGAGCTCCACGGGGCTGTCGCCGGGCTCCTTGCGAATCACGGCGGATCTGTGCGCCACCGGTTCGAGCGGCTGCAACGCATTCCCGGACGATGTGGCCGCAACGACCGGCATCCGTCAGATCCTCGTGGCACTGCAGGTGCCCGCCACGGTGGTCGTATCGCCCGACATCACCAGCGTCCCGACC
>JAEMRL010000129.1:5327-6857 GCA_016463385.1 Thermoleophilia bacterium | reverse complement strand
GTCGTCGTGCTCCTGGTCGTCGGGCTGCTCAACAAGGATCTCGGCACCTCGATCCAGGACGCCCTCGAGAAGGGCGAGCGCCCCGACGCGCCCGAGCTCACCCTGCCGGTGCTGGTGGCGGCCGACGGCATCGGGCCGGAGGGGGCCGAGGTCTCGACCGCCGACCTGGGTGGCCGGATCGTGGTGCTCAACTTCTGGGCCTCGTGGTGCGCGCCCTGCGAGGCCGAGGCGCCGGTGCTCGAGGAGGTGGCCGAGCGCTACCGCGACAGCGGCGACGTGGTGGTCGTCGGCGTGGACGTGCAGGACCTGCGCGAGAAGGCGCTCGGGTTCATCGACGACACCGGAGTCACCTACGCGTCGCTCCGCGACGGCACCGACGGCGCCCAGCGCGACTACCAGGTGCCGGCGCTCCCGGAGACCTTCGTGATCGACACCGAGGGCCGCATCGCCCTCAAGATCGCCGGCCAGCTGACCCGCGCCGACCAGCTCACCAACGCGATCGACCAGATCCGGGCGGAGACGCCGTGATACGGCGCGCCGCGGCGATCGCCATGATCTGCCTGCTGGCGCTGCCGGGGCTCGCCCTCGGCCTGACGGTGGGGGAGGTGGCCCGAGAGGTGCGCTGCCCCACCTGCAACACGCCGCTCGACGTCTCCAACGCCCCCGTCGCCCAGGACATGAAGGTCTACATCGCCGAGCGCATCGACGCCGGCTGGGACAAGGACCGGATCATCGACGGGCTGGTCGACGAGTTCGGGCCCCAGGTGCTCGCGACGCCCCCGAAGTCGGGCTTCGACCTGATCGCCTGGATCGTGCCCGCCCTGGTGGTGGCCGCCGGCCTCGCCGCGATCCCCTTCATCACCCGGCGCTGGGCCCGCCGGCCCCAGGCGGAGGCCGCGGCGCCCCCTCCGCTGAGCGACGAGGACCGGCGGCGCCTCGACGAGGAGCTCGGCCCCCCGATCTGACCCACCCGCTTCACTTCGGTCGCCCCGCGGTCGATATCCCACGTGAGCGAGGCAGGAGGCCTTCGAGTGTCCGCACGGAAGCGGAGTGGGTGGAGTGTCGTCAGCCCGGGACGGCTGGCGGAGATCATCGAGCGGATGTCGCGTGAGCGACGACCCGAGCGCGTGGCTCCGTCCGGTCTCGCCGCGGCCCTGGCGGCGACCGGTGCCCGTGGCGGGCGCCTGATCGGCCCGACCCCCTCCGGACGCCGCGGTCTGCTCGCCGTCGACGGCGACGACGCCGACGACGCCTTCTGCATCCGTGTCGACCTGCCGGGAGCCGATGGCCCGATCGGCCGCCTCGAGGTCTGGGGCGCCCCCGAGGAGGAGGACGCCGAGGCCGCGCTGCGCCTGGTCGCCGCCGTGTGCGCCCGCTCCCTGGAGAACCTCTGCATCGAGCGCGAGCGCGCCGACGAGCGCACCCGCGCGCGCCGCCTCGGCGCCGCGGCGAGCGCCGTGCGCGCGCACAGCGACCCCCGCGACGCGGTGAACTGCGTCCTCGCGGAGGCCCGTGCCCTCGTCGCGGCAC
>JAEMRL010000129.1:0-5317 GCA_016463385.1 Thermoleophilia bacterium | reverse complement strand
GTCGCGGCGCCCGCGGCCCTGATGGTCGCGGCCGGCGCGCCGACCCCCGAGGTCGCGGCCTACGACGCCATCGGCCCGCTCCCGGCCGAGGAGCTCGCCCGGCTGATCCCGGCCGAGGCGCGGGCCGCGCTCGCCGAGGACCGCCCCTGGCAGGGCTCGCTCGCTCCCGAAGGGGCGCTCGCCGCCCAGGGCTTCACGACGTCGTCCATGGTCGGGCTCGGCCCGCGCGCCGGTCTCGGCGTGCTGATCGTGCTGGGACGGGGCGACGAGACGCTCGCCGAGCGCGACGTGGAGGCGCTCATCGAGCTCGCCGGCCATGCGGCCAACGCGCTCACGATGTCCGTGCTGCAGCAGGAGGTCCGCGACCTCGGCGCCGTCGATCCCACCACCCGCTTCTACAACGCCCGCTACTTCACCAACCGCCTCGATCAGGAGTGCGAGCGGGCCCTGCGGGCCGGCGTGCCGCTGAGCGTGGCGATCATCTCCCTCGACGGCCTCGCCGAGCTGCGCGAGCAGGGACGCGCGGTGGCCGCGGAGTCGGCCGTGGAGGCGCTCTCGCGTCACGTGGCCGACCGCCTGCGCACGATGGACGTGGGATGCCGCGTCGGGCTCGACGAGCTGGCGGCGATCCTGCCCGAGGTGGAGGGGCTCGACGCCCTCCGGGTGGGCGAGCGCCTGCGCGCCAGCCTCGGCGCGGTGCCGGGACTGGAGGGCGGGTTCACGCTCTCGATCGGCGTCGCGAGCTTCCCCTCGCAGGCCGGGCGCCCGGAGTCGCTGGAGCAGCACGCCCGATCGGCGCTCGAATGGGCCCGCGCGCACGGTGGCGACCGGACCTTCCTCTACCACGCCGACACGGCGGCGATCCTGCGCTCGGAGCAGCGCGAGCAGGTCGCCGACGACGAGGCCGTGCTCACGACCGTCGCGGCCCTTGCCGCGTCGGTGGACGCCCGCCATCCGAGCACCGTCTTCCACTCCGAGAACGTCGGCCGCGTCGCGGCCCTGATCGCGGCCGAGATCGGCCTGCCGCTCGACCGCGTCGAGGACGTCCGCGTCGCGGGCCTGCTGCACGACGTCGGCAAGATCGGCATCAGCGACGACGTCGTGGTCGCGTCCGGGCCCCTCACCGAGGCGCAGGAGCTGGAGCTCCAGCGCCACCCCGAGATCGGCGAGAGGATGCTCGCCGGCAGCCGGCTCGCGTCGATCGCGCCCTGGGTGCTCCACCACCACGAGCGCTTCGACGGCGCCGGCTACCCGGCCGGCCTGGTCGGAGAGGACATCCCCCTCGAGGCCCGCATCCTCGCGGTCGCCGACGCCTTCGACCGCCTCACCAGCGGAGGCCCGGGCGCGTTCCCGGTCCCCGTCTCGGAGGCGATGACCGACCTCGAGCGCCGCTCGGGGAGCGAGTTCGACCCCGTACCCGTTGCCGCCCTGCGTGCCCTGGTGGGTCGCGGCTCCGCCGACATCACTCGACTGGGCTGAAGGAGGACCCCGTGCCCACGTTCCCCGCACTCGCCGAGAGGCCGCCCACGGCGGCACCGGCCCCACCGACCGCGCGCGTCACCGCCCGCGTCGTCGCGGAGGCCGCCGAGCGGCTCGCCGCGCCCTCGGCCGTCGTCACCGGCGTGCTCCAGCTCCTCGACCAGGGCACCGCCCCGGTGCGGCTGATCGCCGCCCGGGTGTCGCAGAGCCCCGAGATCGCCGTCCAGGTTCTGCGCCTCGGCAACTCGGCGCTCTTCAGCGACCCGGTCGACACGATCGAGCGCGCCGTGGTGCGCATCGGTGAGAGGACGCTGCGCGCCCTGCTGCTCGCCGTCAGCACCTACCGCCTGCTGGAGGGCGCGGTCGCCGGCTACGGCTTCCCGCGCCTCTACCTGGTGCGCCACAGCGGCGAGGTCGCCACCATGGCGCAGTCGCTCGCCCGCAAGGGCCCCGCGGCCTTCGTCTCGCAGGCCTATCTGGCGGGCCTGCTGCACGACCTCGGCAAGCCGATCCTCGCGACGGTCGCCGAGGAGCGCGGCGTGACGATCCCGGGCGGGATCACCACGATCGCCGAGGAGCGGGAGCTCTTCGGCACCGACCACGCCAAGGTCGGCGCCTGGATCGCCCGGCGCTGGGGCCTGCCCGAGGACCTGTGCCTCGCGATGGAGCGCCACCACGACCAGGACCCGCCGGGCGAGGCCGTCGCCCGCCCGGTGTGGCTCGCCGACATCGCCGTGCACGCGGCCGCTGGCGACGCCGCCGCGATCGAGCGCCTGCCCGCGGCCGCAGAGGCCTGCGGCATGGCCTCCGACGCGCTCGAGATGGTGCTGATGGCCTCGCCCGAGACCGACGGCCCGCGGCGCCCGCCCGGGCTCACCGACCGCGAGGTGCAGGTGCTGCGCATGCTGGCGCGCGGCTCGGCCGCCAAGCAGGTCGCCCACGAGCTCGGCTGCTCGGCATCGACCGTCCACAACCACCTGCACCACATCTACCGCAAGCTCGAGGTGTCGGGGCAGTCGCAGGCGCTCCTGCTGGCACGGGAGAAGGGCTGGGTCTGAGCTCCGCGCCGGGCGCCCGCGAACGGCGGCGCCCGGCGGCACCTGCTTGAGTGGGCGCATGGCGCGCGACGTGCGGGTGGGGACGGCCTCCTGGACCGATCCCGAGTTCATCAAGGCCGGCTGGTACCCCGACGACGTGAAGGGCGACGCCGAGGGGCGGCTGCGCTACTACGCCGAGCGCTTCCCCATGGTGGAGGTGAACGCGACCTTCTACGCCCTGCCGAACGTGGGCACCACCGAGGCGTGGGCGTCGCGGACCCCGCCCGGCTTCCGCTTCCACGTGAAGGCCCATCAGGTCATCTCGGGGCACCCCTCGGAGCCCGGCCGCCTGCCGCCGCCGCTGCGCGAGCTCCCGTTCCAGCCGGACTCCAGGGGTCGTATCCGGAAGCCCAGCAGGGAGATGCGCGACGCCGTGATCGACTCGCTCCTGGAGGCGGTCGGGCCGCTCGGCGACAAGCTCGGCGCGATCCTGCTGCAGCTCCCGCCCTACGTCGTCTCGGGCCCGGCGCAGCGCGATGAGATCGCGCGCATCGTCTCCCGGTTGCGCCCTGCGCGCACCGCCGTGGAGTTCCGGCACCGCTCGTGGGCCGAGCCCGGCGAGAGGGAGGCCGCCGCCGAGATGCTCGGAGAGCACGATGCGGCATGGGTGGTCGTGGACGCGCCCCGGATCGAGGCGAAGAACGTCATGCCGCCGATCGTGGAGGTGACCACGCCGGCGCTCGCCTACCTGCGCCTGCACGGGCGCAACAAGGAGACCTGGAACACCGGTCGCACCGTCGCCGAGCGCTTCGACCACGTCTACTCCGACGAGGAGATGGAGGAGTGGATCGATCCCGTGCTCGACATGGCCGAACGCGCCCAGGAGGTGGCGGTCGTGTTCAACAACAACGCGCGCGATCACGCGCTGCGCAACGCCGAGCGCTTCGGGGAGATGCTTTCCGCTGCTGATCGGGGATCCTCCGGCTAGTTCTGTGGGCGTTCGGCCGGACAGAGACCCCGCGGCTCGGTCGAACAGGGCTCACCGAGGCTGAAACAGACCGCTCGCCGTTCACGCCCCCTCCCGTAGAGTGCCGCCGAGCAGGAGGGTCGGATGGACGGATCGGCAGCGGTGACGGCGCTCCTCTTCGGGCTGCTCAGCGCCGCGTCCCTGCCGCTCGGCGCGCTGCTCGGGGTCGTCTGGCACCCCGGCAACCGGGTGCTCGCCGTTCTGCTCGCCTTCGGGAGTGGGGCGTTGCTCGCCGCTCTGACCCTGGATCTGGTGGCGCCCGGCGTCACCGAGGGGCACCTGCACGACCTCGCGATCGGCGCGGTGGCCGGCGGCCTGATGTTCAAGGGGCTGAACCACGTGCTGAACCGCAGGGGCGGGTACCTGCGCAAGCAGGCCACCGCGATGGCCTACTGGCGAGGCCAGGCCCGCCGGCACCTCGACAGCGTTCTCGCCGGCCTGCAGCGGACCAGCCCGCTCGGGGACCTGCCCGAGGAGGTCAAGGACCGGATCCTGGAGATGACCCAGGTACGCGACGTGCCGGCGGGCACCTGGCTGCACCGGGCCGGGGACCCGCCCAAGCACCTGCTGGTCGTCGACCGGGGCGTCGTCGAGCTGCGTGATCCGGAGAACAGCCGCGCGGTGTTCGAGACACTGGGACCGAACGCGGCCTTCGGTCGGATGAGCTTCCTGACCGGCCTCCCCCGGGCCACGGAGGCGTTCACCCCCACCGGGTGCCGGGTGCTGGTGATCCCCCGGGAACCTCTGATGGAGCTGGCCGGGAAGTCTGCGGATCTACGGGTGGCGTTGCGCCACCTGGTCGCCGACCCCGAGGTCAACGCCTATCTCCGGCAGCGGCACGGGATCGAGCCGGATGACGCGGACCGGTGGCAGTCCGACGCGGCGGCGGACCTGGACGGCGGGTTCGTCTGGGCGCCGCCGCGCCTCCCGTCGTCCTCGCCGAGCGCTGTGCTGGCCGAGGAACTCAGGACCGAGTCTCGCTGCGGCTTCATCACGCCCCTGTCCGCCGAGGCGCTCACCCGGGTGGCCGACGAGCTGATCCTGGCCGAGCACGAGGCGGGGCACACGTACTTCAGCACCGGGCAGCCGGCCGATCGGGCCTACCTGCTGCGGGAGGGCCGCGTGCTCCTGGTCGACCCGAACGCCCTCGCGGACGAGCCGCTCGAGGTCCGGCCCGGAGAGGCCTTCGGGGCTCTGTCGTTCTTCGCCGAGGGCCTGCACGCCGTGACCGCGGTCAGCCCCGTGCCCAGCCGGGTCGCCGTCCTTCGGCGCGACGACTTCGACGACCTGGAGGATGGGCTTCCCGAGCTGCGGGCGCGGCGGGCCTCCTTCCTGCGTGATCGGCAGATGACCGCCTACCTCACCGACCGCCGCTCGCTCGACCCGCGTGCGGCGGCCACCTGGATGGATCGTGCCGCCAAGAGCGTCGAGGGCGGGCGGGTGTTCCCCTCGCTGGCCGAGATGACCCGGACCCTGGCGGGGCACCAGGGGGCGGCGATGGCGATGTTCCTGGGCATCCTGTTGGACGGCATCCCGGAGTCGTTCGTGATCGGGGCGAACGTGCTCGTCGGGGGATCGATCACCCTCTCTCTGCTCGCCGGGCTGTTCCTGGCGAACTTCCCGGAAGCGCTCTCCAGCACCGTGGGCATGCGCGAACAGGGAATGAGCCGGCGCCGGGTGATCACCATGTGGACCAGCCTGATGCTGATCACGGGGGCCGGGGCCGCCCTGGGCACCCTGGTCCTGGCCGAGGCCCCGGACTCGGTGTTCTCCC
>JAEMRL010000128.1 GCA_016463385.1 Thermoleophilia bacterium | reverse complement strand
GCGCAGCAGGGCGCACTCGTAGTGGTGGCAGGCCCCGGGGCGGTCGCGGTAGACGGTGCAGGCATAGCGATGGGCCGGGCAGGGCTGGGCCGGCCCCGCCTCGTGGATCACGGTGGGCCCTCCGGTGGAGCGCTCCGGGTCCTCGGCGGCCCCGTGCACCGGGGGCAGGCGCGAGAACATCGTTCCGTCACAGCAGATCCCGCACTCGAGGCAGATGTTCGCCAGCGCTCGTCCTCCCTGGTTCCCGGAGGGAGCCTCTCCGAGCCCGGCGGCGGTCTCAAGACGCGAACCTCAAGAGGGGCTCTGGCTTTCGCCGGCCCCGGGCGCTGTTACGAGGCGGCCGCCACGTAGGTCTCGCGCGGGGCGTCGCGCCAGAGGCGGTCGAGGCGGTAGAAGTCGCGGGCCTCGGGGGTGAAGACGTGGACGACCACGTCGAGCAGGTCGATGAGGATCCACTCGCCCTCGCGGGCGCCCTCCACCTTGCGCGCCACGACGCCGTGCTCGTTCTTCATCTGCAGGCGAACCTCATCGGAGATCGCCTTGGTCTGCCGGGGCGTCTGGCCGCTGCAGACGATCAGGTAGTCCGTGTAATCGACGAGCCCGCGCATGTCGAGGATCACGATGTCCCTGGCGTTCTTCGACTCCGCGTACGCGGCGGCGGCCAGGGTCAGATCGAGCGACGTGGTGATGGCACCTTCTTGGGTTTCCTCAGCGACGATCGGGCGAGGGTACCAGACCCTCGTCGAGTAGCGCCTGCTCCACCTCGGGCGGCACCAGGTGCCCGATGGGCAGCCCGGCGGCGATCCGCTCGCGGATCATGCTCGAGGAGATGCCGATGACGGGCACGGCGACGATGTCCGCGCGCCCGGGGGCGACGCTCTGGGCGAGGACGTCGAGGTCGCCCTGGGCGACGTCGCCGCGCGCCACCACGGCCAGGCGGGCGGCGGCGAGGATCCGCTCGGGCGCCCTCCAGGTGGGGAACTCGGCGAGCTGGTCGGCGCCGAGGATGAACCAGAGCTGCACGCCGGGCTCGGCGGCGGCCATCGCCTCGAGGGTGTCGGCGGTGTAGCTGAGGCCGTCGCGCTCGAGCTCGAGCCGTGAGACCACCAGGCCCGCGCGTCCGGCGACCGCGCGCTCCAGCCAGGCGGCCCGGCGGGCGGCCGGGGCGACGGCCGGGTCGTCCTTGTGGGGCGGCCGGCCCGCGGGCACCAGGCGCACCTCGTCGAGCCGCAGCTGCCAGAGCGCCTCACAGGCCACGACCAGGTGCCCGAGGTGCGGGGGGTCGAACGTGCCGCCCAGCACCCCCACGCGCCGGGGCGAGGGCCTAGCGGAGGTGGCCGTCGCCGGTGACGTGGTAGGTGTAGGTGGTCAGCTCCGAGAGGCCGATCGGCCCGCGCGCGTGGAGCTTCTGGGTGGAGATGCCGATCTCGGCGCCCATCCCGAACTCGCCGCCGTCGGTGAAGCGGGTGGAGGCGTTGACGTAGACCACCGCGGCGTCCACGCCCGCCTGGAACTCACGGCTCGACGCGAGCGACGAGGTGACGATCGCCTCGCTGTGGCCCGAGCCGTAGCGGGCGATGTGCTCCAGGGCGGCGGGCAGCGAGTCGACCACCCGCACGGCCATGATCAGGTCGAGGAACTCGGTGGCGTAGTCGTGGTCGGTCACCTGGGCGAGGCCCTCGGCCTGCTCGCCGAGGATGTCGAGCCCGGCGCGATCGACGCGCAGCTCCACTCCGGAGGCGGCCAGGCGCTCGACCAGCAGTGGCAGGATCCCGGGGGCGGCGTCGCGGTGCACGAGCAGGGTCTCGGCGGCGTTGCAGACGCCCGGGCGCTGCACCTTGGCGTTGTGGACGACCTTCACGGCCATCTCGGGGTCGGCGCCGGCGTCCACGTAGACGTGGTTGTTGCCCGAGGCGGCGTAGATCACCGGCACGCGGGCGTGTTCCTTGAGGAACGACTTCAGCTCCTCGCCGCCGCGCGGGATGACCAGGTCGAGCGCGCCCTCCATCTGCACCAGGCGCCGCATCTCGTCGCGGTCGGCTCCGAGCAGCGCCACCGACCAGCGCGGCACGTCGGCCTCGATCAGGGCCCCGGTGAGCACCTCGGCGATGATCAGGTTGGAGCGCTTGGCCAGGCGGCTGCCGCGCAGCACCACGGCGTTGCCGCTCTTCAGGCAGAGGGCGGCGGCGTCGGCGGTGACGTTGGGCCGGCCCTCGTAGATCACGGCCACCACCCCGAGCGGCACCCGCCGGCGCACGATCTGCAGGCCGTTCGGCAGCGTCCGGCCGCCGTCCACCTCGCCGACCGGGTCGGGCAGCGCGGCCACCGCGCGGATGCCCTCGGCCATGTCGCGCACGCGGTCCTCGTCGAGCAGCAGGCGGTCGATCAGCGCCGGGGCGGTGTGGGCCCGCTTTGCGGCCTCCACGTCGAGGGCGTTGTCGCGCAGGATCTCGTCGGCGCGGCGCTCGAGGGCGTCGGCCATCTCGGCCAGCGCGGCGTCGCGGTGGTGCCCGGGGAGACGACCGAGCACGCGGCTTGCGGCCTGCACGTCGGCGATGACACGTTCGAGTTGGGTCACGGCCCCGCATTAGACCACGCGCCCGGCCCGCCGAGCCCCGACGGGCGCGCAACCGCACCCATCGGCGTCACGGAGTGGCGTTCACCCTCCGCACCGCCGGTACCTGCCTCAGCCCGCCGGGTCGGCCAGCACGAAGTCGTCGCGGTGGATCACCTGCAGGGCCGCCTCGGGCAGCCGCTCGCGCACGGCGTCCGACTTCAGGCCCGCCACCACGCGGATCTCCTCCGACGACATCGCCGAGATGCCCTTACCGACGAGCGCCCGGGCCTCGCCGGTGACCACCTCCACGGCGTCGCCGGCCTGGAAGGCGCCCTCGGCCGCCACGACCCCGACGGCCAGGAGCGAGGTGCCCCGCTCGCGCAGGGCCGTCGCGGCGCCCGCGTCGATCACCACGCGCCCGAGCGTCGGCTTGGCGTGGCGCACCCAGAGCTTGAAGGCGGGCTCGGGCCGGGCGGCCGCGCCGAAGCGCGTGCCCACGTGGTGGCCCGAGGCCACCGAGGGGATCACGCCGTCGGCCGACCCGGAGGCGATGACACAGGTCACCCCTCCCCCGGTCGCCATGCTGGCCGAGGCGATCTTGCTGGAGATGCCGCCGCGCCCCTTGCCCGACCCGGTCATCTCGGCGAGCGCGAGGTCGCCGGGGGCGGTGCCCGCGGGGATGTCGCCGAGCAGCTCGGGGCCGTCGGGGCCGGGGCCGTAGAGGCCTTCGCGGTCGGTGAGCAGCAGCAGCCAGCGCGCGCCCAGCAGGATCGCCACCTGGGCGGCCAGCACGTCGTTGTCGCCGAAGGTCAGCTCGTCGGTGGCGGTGGTGTCGTTCTCGTTGATCACCGGGATCGTCCCGAGCTCGGTGAGCCGGCGCAGGGTGGTGCGGGCGTTGAGGTAGGAGGCCCGGGCGGCGAGGTCGCTGGAGGTCAGCAGCACCTGGGCCGGCACGACCTCGTGCGGGGCGAACGCGGCCGCGTAGCGCTGGAAGAGCACGCCCTGCCCGACGGCCGAGGCCGCCTGCAGGTCTCCGAGGGCCGTGGGGCGCTCGCGGATGCCGAGGCGGCCGAGACCGCAGGCGATGGCGCCGCTGGTCACCAGCACCGGCTGGTGGCCCTGGCGGAGCACGCGCACCAGGTCGCGCACCCGTGCCTCCAGCACGTCGTCGCGCAGCTGACCGTCGTCGTCCACCAGGGTCGAGGACCCCAGCTTCACCACGAGGACGGCCACGGGGCTAGCGGGCGGTGGCCAGCAGGGCGGTGAGCAGGCGCTCGCGCAGCGCGTCGAGGCCGGTGCCCGTCTCGGTGTCGACCGCGACGTCCGCCTCGGCGACCGGCTCCTCCGCCTCGTCGGCGCGGGTGGCCACCACGATCTCCTGGATGCCGTCGTGCAGGAAGGGCTCGAGGCCCTCGCGGGCGCGCGCCAGCCGGTCGGCCGCGGGCTCGGGGTCGGTGGCGTCGATGCAGTGGATGATCACGCGGGCGCGCTCGAGCTGCTCGAGGTGGGCGTCGCGCCGGGGCGTGCCGTCGGCGGCGAGGCCCGGCAGGTCGATGAGGAGGAACAGGTGGCCGTCGGGGTCCTCGATCGGGCCGAAGGCGGGCTCGAGGGTGGAGTGCGGGTACGGGGCCACCACGGCCGCCGCGCCCGTCAGGGCCACCAGCAGCGCGCTCTTTCCCGAGTTGGGCAGGCCCACCAGGGCGGCGTCCACGGCGAGGCGGAACTCGAGGGTGAGCCAGGCCTCCTCGCCGGGCGCCCCGGGCACGGTCGTGCGCGGGGCCTGGTTGGTCGACGACTTGAAGGCCTTGTTGCCCACGCCGCCGTTGCCCCCGCGCGCCACCGGGACGCTGTCGCCCGGCTCGGTGAGCTCGGCGATGACGTGGCCGTCGCGGATCACGCGCGTGCCCGGCGGCACGGCCACCATCAGGTCGGTGCCGGCGTGCCCGTGACGGGCCTTGCCCTGGCCGTGGCCGCCGTTGGGGGCGCGGTGGTGCACCTGGTGGCGGAAGCGCGAGAGGTCGGTGACCTGGTCGTCGGCCACGAGCACCACGCGGCCGCCCCGGCCGCCGTTTCCGCCGTCGGGCCCGCCCTTCGGGATCTTGGGCTCCCGGCGGAAGGACATGCAGCCCATGCCGCCGGTGCCGCCCTCGGCGTTGATCTGCGCTCTATCGGTGAAGGGCACGCTTCACCCTTCCGCAGCCCCGGTCAGACCGGGGCCGGCTCCTCGGGGTGCACGAAGATCCGGCGGCCCTTGCGGCCCGTCGTGAACTCGATGCGGCCCGTGACCGTGGCGAAGATCGTGTGGTCGCGCCCGATGCCGGTGCCGGTGGCGGGACGGAAGCGCGTGCCGCGCTGGCGGACGATGATCGTGCCGGCCGGAACCAGCTGGCCGCCGAACGCCTTCACGCCGAGCATCTTCGGCTTGGAGTCGCGACCGTTGCGGCTGGAGCCGCCACCCTTCTTATGCGCCATCTCGGACTCCTACTTGCTCAGGCGGTGATGGACTCGATGCGGACCCGCGAGAGCCGCGAGCGGTGGCCGCGGGTCTTCCGGGAGTTGCGCTTCGGCTTGTAGGTGAAGACGCGGATCTTCTTGCCGAGCACGTGCTCCTCGACCGTCGCGGTGACGGTGCCGCCGTCGGCGATGCCCTCACCGTCGCCGGTGGCGAGGACGCGCGGCTCGAAGCTCGCGCCCTCCTCGTGCTGGAGGCGGTCGACCAGGAGTCGCTCGCCTGCGCGCACACGGTACTGCTTGCCCCCGAGGGCGATCACTGCGTAATCCGGCACGTTTCCTGTCCTGGCCGATTGATAAGCGACGGCGGATGTTAGCGGGCGCGGCGGGCGACCGCCATGCCGGGCGGATCAGAGGACCTCGAAGCGGCAGGTGGGGCCCTGCGCGCGAGCGAGACGACGGTCGGCGGTGAGGAGGGGCGCATCCAGCGCCTCGGCCAGCGCGACGTACGCCGCGTCGTAGGGCGTGATCGTCTCGTGGAGCTCCCACATCCGAGGGAGGAGGTGCGTGTGCTGGAGGCGGAGCAGCCGGAGGTCCGCGAGATCGGAGAGCGCCTGCAGCACCCGGCCCTCGCTCACGTCACCACGCTGGTGTGCCCGCCGGATCGTGGAGACGACCTCGCAGTCGATGAGGTGAGGGGCGCACAGCGCCTCGTCCACCATCAGGGCGCGCGCCCGCTCGCCGCTCTCCTCCTCATCGAGGAGGAACGGCCCGAGAACCGAGGCGTCGATGACGATCACCGGCCGTCCCGGTCCTCGCGGACATCCTTCTCGGCCTGACGGAAGCTGAGCCGACCGCCGGAGCGGTGCCCGATCCTCTCGACCACCTCGGCGACCGTCGGCGTGCGGGTCGCACGGGTGAAGCGGCTGCGCAGGTACTCCTGCAGCGACTGGTGCGCTGCGGCTGCGCGACGGCGCAGGACCGCGTGGACCTCGTCGGGCACGTTCTTGATCTGGATGCTCGGCATGCGCCCAGGCTAGCATGCGAAATGGCGCCATCACCGCCATATCAGCGCCACATTGGTCACGAGCGGCGCACCGGGCGGGATTGACCCCGGACGCCGGGGGTGTAGAAGGCATCACGTGAGACTCGGTCCCCGCTCCGTCATCGCCCTCGCGGCCGCAGCGCTGGGCGTCGCGGCCGGGCAGGGGCTCGGGGCGACGCTGGTGGTCGCCGCCGAGGGCGACCCCGACAGCCTCGACCCCGCCCTCGCCTACGCACCCGAGAGCTGGCAGGTGCTGGTGAACGCCGGCGAGGGCCTGGTGGCCTACCGGCGCGCCGGGGGGATGGCCGGCGCCGACGTGGTGCCGGCCCTGGCCGCGCGGATGCCGGTGGTCTCCGACGCCGGCCGGCGCCTGTCGTTCACCCTGCGCCCGAGCGCGCGCTTCGGGCCGCCCGCCAACCGGCCGGTGCGCGCGAGCGACGTGAAGGCGAGCCTCGAGCGGATCTTCCTGGCGGGCTCGCCGGGGCGGGGCCTCTACCGCTCGATCCGCGGCGCGACCGCATTCGAGGGCTCCCCCACCCCGTCCGGGATCTCCGGCATCACCGCCGACGACGCGAGCGGCCGCGTCGAGATCGCGCTCACCCGCTCCGACCCGGCGATCCTGCGCGTGCTGGCCCTGCCCTTCGCCTTCGTGCTGCCGCGCGGCACCCCGCCCTCCGACCAGGGCCGCGCCGCGCTCTCCTCGGCGGGCCCCTACCGGGTGGCGGCCTACCGCCCCGGCGAGGCGATCGACCTGGTGCGCAACCCGGGCTACGTCCCCGGGGGCGCCGGGGCCGCGAACGGACCGGCCGCGATCCGCGTCGA
>JAEMRL010000127.1:368-6889 GCA_016463385.1 Thermoleophilia bacterium | reverse complement strand
ATCCGGCCCCGCCCCGACCCGCCTGAGCCCGGGGAGGGGGCGGGGCCGGATCGCCTTTGCGGTTCGGCCCCGCCTCCCTACCCTGAGGTGGTGCGACGCCGAGCAGCGACAGGTTTCATCGCTCTTGTCCTGGCGCTGTCCCTCCTGGCGGGGTGCGGTGGCGACGAGCCCTTCGTCGCCCGCGACGTGAAAGCCGCCGTCGTCTCGTACACGCCCGAGCCCGACCCGGCGGTCGACGACTACGCCGCCCCGGGCAACGTGATGATCGTGACCATGGACCTGCGCCTGCGCGACCCCGAGCGCATCCGGGCCTGGCGCGAGAAGGGCGCGATCGTGCTGGCCTACGTCAACGGCGTCGACCACCCCGACCGCTCGCTCGGCCCGCTCGAGGAACGCCTCTACGGCGACGACTTCCCGCAGGAGTGGTTGCACCCCGACGGCCTCTCCAACTGGCCCGGCACGCAGCTGCTCGACCTCAGCGAGGGATCGCCCGTCGCCACCTACCGGGGCTACACGGGCACCTGGGGCGGCTACGTGGCCGAGTTCATCGGCCGCGAGGTGATCGGCGACGGCAGTCTCTTCAACGGGGTCTTCCTCGACGTGTGGGGCGACCGTGTCTGGGCCGTCGACGTCGGGGGCCGTGGCAGCGCCTGGGACCGCGGGGTGACCGCGGCCACGCAGGCGATCCGCGAGGAGGTCGGACCCGGCGTCTACCTGGTGGCCAACAACACCCCGAGCCCCGAGACCGCCCGCTTCCTGAACGGCCGCATGTTCGAGGGCTTCGACACCGAGGAGCACGAGGGCGGCTGGAACCAGCTCACCGGAGGGGGGGAGACCCCGGGCCTCCTGAAGTCGATGGACTGGGAGTGGGCCGAGCCGAGGCTGATGGTGCTCTGGCAGAACCAGGCGGACCCCGGCGCGGCGACGGTGAAGGAGCTCCAGGACTCCGCCCAGCGCGCCTCCCGGACGGGCGAGGACATCGCGGTCGGCGCGTCCGACCACCAGCAGGGCATCCCGGAGCCCTTCGGGGTCACCGTCCCCGAGGCGACCACCACCGGCTCCTAGGCCTCGATCGCCGTGCGCCCCGGGGGCTCCGGAGCGGCCGTCGTGATGGCGGGACCCAGATTCGAACTGGGGACACCACGATTTTCAGTCGTGTGCTCTACCAACTGAGCTATCCCGCCGCGTCCTCCGGGGTGCGGAGGGTCCGTGAACGCTAGGGGCCCTCACGGGCCGATTCAAGCCTGTGCGCCCGGCGGGCTCCGGGGGAGGTGCCCCCGATCCCGACTATCATCGCCGGGATGCGTCGCTCGCTGATCGCCGTGCTGGTCGTCGCCCTGTCGGCGGGAACCGCCGGCCCCGCCGCGGCCGAGCTGACGATCGCGCCGGGAGGCGTCCGCATGATCGTGCCCGCGGAGTCCCGGGGAGGCGATCCGGCGCCGGCGTTCGCCGCGCGCGCGGGCCGCACCTACCGCTTCGAGGTCTCCTACGACGTCGCGGGCGCGCCGCGCATCGGCACCGGGCACGTGTTCGCCTTCGAGGACGCCGTCACGGGGCGGCGCATGAAGGTGCTCTCGAAGCGCTTCGCCCCCGAGCCCCCCGGGGCGTACCGCGAGTCGAGCGAGCTGACGGTCCCCGCTGGGTGGGAGCCGGGGGTCTACCGCCTGCGCTGGGCGGTCACGGCGCGGAGCCGCGGGCTCGACCCCGCGCGCGCCACGGGCACCCGGGTCTTCCTGGTGGTGCGCTGACGATGGCGAGTCGCGGCCACGTCCTGGTGGTGGACGACGAGCGCGCCATCCGCCGCCTGTTGCGCATGTACCTCACCGACGCCGGGTTCACCGTCGCGGAGGCCCCCGACGGCGAGACGGCGCTCGAGCAGGTGCGCCGGGGCGGCATCGACCTGGTGCTGCTCGACCTGATGCTGCCGGAGATGGACGGCTACGAGGTCACCCGGCGCCTGCGCGAGATCGGCTCGCTGCCGGTGATCATGATCACCGCGCGCAGCGAGGAGGCCAACCGCATCACCGGCCTCGAGCTCGGTGCCGACGACTACGTGGTGAAGCCGTTCTCCCCGGTCGAGGTGGTGGCCCGGGTCAAGGCCGTGCTGCGGCGCGTCAGCGCGCCGCCCGACCCCCACCGGGTGCTGCGCGCCGGCCCCGCGCACCTGGAGCCGAGCAGCCGGCAGGTGACCGTCGACGGGCGCGAGGTGGAGCTCACCCGCCTGGAGTTCGACCTCCTGGCCGAGCTGGCCGCGCATCCGCGCGTCGTCTACACGCGTGACCGGCTGCTGGAGAAGGTCTGGGGCTACCAGTCGGCGGTCGGCGGCAAGACGGTCGACGTCCATGTCGCCAACCTGCGCCGCAAGCTCGGCGACGACATCGGCATCGTCGCCGTCCGCGGCGTCGGCTACCGGCTGGAGCCCGCCCCGTCGTGATCCGGGCCCTGCAGCGCCTGCGCCCCCGGAGCATCCAGGCCCGTGTCGCCCTGGCGATCGCGGTGGCGCTCGCGGTGGTCTTCGTGGTGGTCCAGGTCGTGTTCGTGTCGTTCGTGGAGGCCCGCTCGCGCGCGGAGGTCGAGGACGCGCTCCACCTCCAGGCCGACTCGATCGCCCGGGAGGTGGAGCGCAACGGCCTGGAGAACGCCGGCGCGACGGCCCGCGCGGCCGAGCGCTTCATCGGCGACGCCCGGATGGTGGTGAGCGTCTCGGGCGTGACCATCCACTGGAACATCCCCGTGTCGCAGCTGGAGGCCTCGGCGACCGCCACCCGCGGGCCGGTGGAGGTGCTCCTCGAGCGGCCCGACCCCGACGACGGGCTCTTCTCCGACTGGGTCTTCGTCGGTCTCGTCGCCGCGGGCGTGGTGGGGACGGGAGCCCTGATCTGGATGCTGGCGGGCGGCGTCGGCGCACGGCTGCGGCGCTCGGTCAGCGCGCGGGCCGACGGCGCCGAGGCGGTCGCCCAGGGGCGCTTCGACGTGCGCGCCCCCGAGAGCGACGACGAGCTCGGCCGCCTGGCGCAGGCCTTCAACCGCATGACCGCGCGGCTCGAGTCGGCCGACGTGCGACAGCGCGAGTTCCTCGCCGACGTCGCCCACGAGCTGCGGACCCCGGTGACGGCCATCGAGGGCTTCGCCCAGGCGCTCGAGGACGGCACCGCCCGGAGCCCGGAGGACCGGGCCGAGTCGGCCGCCTTCATCCGGGCCGAGGCGGCGCGACTGCGCGAGCTCGTGCGCGACCTCCAGCAGCTCACCTGGCTCGACCTGGACCCGCCGGTCCGCTCCGAGCCGGTCGACCTCGCCGCCGCCGGGCGCGACGCCGTGGCGCGGCTGGACGTCGACGCCCACCTCAAGGGCGTCGCGCTGGTCGCCCCCGAGGGATCGCTCGAGGCCGCCTCCGACCCCGCGCACCTGGAGACGATCCTGACCAACCTGATCTCCAATGCGATCACCGCCACCGATCCGGGGGGCACGATCCGCCTGACCACGCGCAGCGCGCAGGGCGAGCGCGGGATCGCGGTCAGCGACACCGGCCGGGGCATCCCGCCGGAGCACCTGCCGTTCATCTTCGACCGCCTCTACCGCGTGCAGCCCGGCCGCGACCGTCCTGCCGGCGGCTCGGGCCTCGGCCTCTCCATCGTGCGGCGCCTCGCGGCGCTGCTCGGCGGGCGCGTCAGCGTCGAGAGCGAGGTCGGCAGCGGCTCGACGTTCACGCTCTGGCTGCCCGCGGCGCCGGTGGCGACGCCCCGCCGCGAGCGGGTCGAGTCGGGCCCGGCCTGACGGCCCGCGCCGTGGGCCCTCAGGAGCCGCCGGTGAGCGCTCCGCCCGCCTGGCGCACGAACGCGGCGAGGTCGGGCCCCGGGTCGACGAGGCCCGCGTTCAGCAGCGTCGCCAGGCCGTGCGCGAAGCTCCACGCGGCCGTCGCCACCGCCTCCGGGTCGCCGCCGTGCTCGGCCGCGTGGCGCGCCGCCCCGGCGTCGAGGGCCGCGCGCGCCGCGTCCGCCGCCTCCCGCAGGCCCTCGTCGGCGCCGTCGAGCAGGTCGAAGCGCCACATCACCGCGAAGTGCCCCGGGTGGGCCACGGCGAAGGCGACGTAGGCGACGCCCTGGTCGACGATCGGGCCGCCCCGCGCGAGGGCTGCCTGCAGCCCCCCGGTCAGGCCGGCGAATCCCTCGGCCGCGAGCGCGGTGAGCAGGCCGCGCTTGTCGCCGAAGTGATGGGCGGGCGCCGCGTGGGAGACGCCGGCGCGGCGCGCGAGGTCGCGCAGCGCGATCGCCGAGGGGCCCTCGCCGGCCGCGATCGCCGCCGCCGTGTCGAGCAGCTCCCGGCGCAGGTCTCCGTGGTGGTAGGGCCGGTCGCCAGGATCGCCGTCCGATCTTGTCGTTGACAGGTTCGCCTCCTCCCGCGTATCTTGTCGCCGACAAGATACCTCGTCTCCGCCGCCCCCGCAGGAGCCCGCCCATGCCCGTCACGCCCTGGACCTCCACCGCGCAGCCCGCGCCGGACGCGCCGGTGCACGTCGTCGTCACCGAGTTCCGCCTGCCCCGGCTGCGGGACACCCTCCCGTTCCTGCGCGCCACCCGCGAGATCACCGCCTCCCTGCGCGAGGCCGAGGGCCTGGTCGGCTACGCGCTGCAGGCGCGGATCCTCCGCCGGACCTACCGCACGGTCTCGGCCTGGCGCGGCCCCGACGACGCGCGCCGCTTCGCCCGCGCCGGCGCCCACGGGCGCATCGCGGCCGCCGCACGCGCCGGCAGCCAGCCGAAGGCCGTGGCCCGCTGGGACGCGCCCGCGTCGGAGACGCCGCCCTCCTGGGAGCGCGTCGAGGAGGTGCTCACGACCGCCTCCAGCGGGGTCACATCGCCCACGGGCGCGGGAGTAGGGTCGGGGCGGTAGCCGACAGCGAAAGGGGTGTCCCGATGGCCCAGCGCCGCTATCTCCTCGACGAGGACGCGATCCCACGTGAGTGGTACAACGTCGCCGCCGACCTCCCGTCGATGCCCCCGCCGCCGCTCAACCCCGGCACCGGGCAGCCGATCGGCCCCGACGATCTCTCGCCGATCTTCCCGATGGGGCTCATCCTCCAGGAGGTCAGCACCGAGCGCTGGATCCCGATCCCCGACCCCGTCCGGGCGATCTACTCGATGTGGCGGCCCACGCCGCTGTACCGCGCCCTCGGCCTCGAGGCCGCCCTCGGGACGACGTGCAAGATCTTCTACAAGTACGAGGGCGTGAGCCCGTCGGGCAGCCACAAGACCAACACCTCGGTGCCGCAGGCGTACTACAACCGGCAGGAGGGCGTCACCCGGCTCTCCACCGAGACCGGCGCCGGCCAGTGGGGATCGGCCCTGTCGTTCGCCTGCCGGCTCTTCGAGATGGAGTGCAAGGTCTACATGGTGCGGGCCTCGTACGACCAGAAGCCGTACCGGCGCTCGATGATCCGCACCTGGGGCGCCGAGGTGGTGGCGAGCCCCTCGCCCGACACGCACGCCGGCCGCGGCATCCTGGAGGCGGACCCCACCAGCACCGGCAGCCTCGGCATCGCGATCAGCGAGGCCGTCGAGGACGCCGCAACGCGCGACGACACCAAGTACGCGCTCGGGAGCGTGCTCAACCACGTTCTGCTGCACCAGACGATCGTCGGCATGGAGGCGCGCCAGCAGCTCGCCATGGCGGGCGCCGACCCGGATGTCCTCGTGGGCTGCGTCGGCGGCGGATCCAACTTCGCCGGCCTGGTGTTCCCGTTCCTCGCCGACAAGGCCGCCGGCAAGGACATCAAGATCGTCGCGGCCGAGCCCGCCGCGTGCCCCACCCTCACGCGCGGCCACTACGGCTACGACTTCGGGGACACGGCCAAGACGGCCCCCCTGCTCGCCATGCACACGCTCGGGCACGGCTTCGTACCGCCGGCGATCCACTCCGGCGGCCTGCGCTATCACGGCATGGCGCCGCTGGTCTCTCACCTGGTGCACACCGGGATGGTGGAGGCCCGCGCCTACAAGCAGAGCGAGTGCTTCGCCGAGGCCGTGCGCTTCGCGCGCGCCGAGGGCATCATCCCGGCCCCCGAGCCCTCGCACGCGCTGCGCGCGGTGGTGGAGGAGGTCGAGCGGGCCCGCGAGGAGGGCGTCGAGAAGACGATCCTGTTCAACCTCTGCGGTCACGGCAACTTCGACATGGCCGCCTACGACGCGTACCTGTCGGGCGAGATGGTCGACACCGAGCTGCCCCAGGCGGAGCTCGACATCGCCGCCGCCGAGCTGGAGGGGCTGCCCGCCCTGCCGTGACGCCCCGGGCTAGTGCCCTCCTCCTCCGACCAGCGCCCAGAAGGCCATGAGGAGGAGGGCGCCCCCGGCGATCTCACCGCGCCTGGTGGCGCGCCCCGGGCGCAAGAGCACCGCGGCCACCAGCGCCAGCACGCCGAGGACGGCCACGAACGCCGGGGCGATGCCGTCCGCTCCGACGCGGCGGAGCGCGGGCGCGTAGTAGGGGTCGTAGCTCGCGAGGACGGCCACGAGGAACGCGTAGCC
>JAEMRL010000127.1:0-358 GCA_016463385.1 Thermoleophilia bacterium | reverse complement strand
GAGCAGGGCGATGCCCCCGGCGAGCAGGGCGGCCATGCCGAGTCCGCCGACCAGCGCCTGCGCGGGCGCGCCCTCGCCGGGGGTGTCCCCGATGCCCACGATGCCCAGCGCGATCGCGCCCTCGTACGCCGCCGCGCAGGCGACGAGCACCAGCCACGCGGCCAGCGCCCGCCCGCGCGTCACCGCCGGGGTCCTCAGTAGGGGCTCTTCTTCCCTCCGTGGCCCGAGCCGCCGCCGTCCTCGCCCTCCAGCGCCTTGCGCTTCATGCGGCGCTGGCTCGCGGCCACCCCGCCGATGATGACCAGGCCGATCAGCAGGTAGGGGATGCCGTAGAGGAAGCGGTTGTCGTCGAGGCCGA
>JAEMRL010000496.1 GCA_016463385.1 Thermoleophilia bacterium | reverse complement strand
CCGGCCCCTACTCGCTCGTCACCCAGCAGCCGCTGGGCGGCAAGGCGCAGTTCGGCGGCCAGCGCTTCGGTGAGATGGAGGTGTGGGCGCTCGAGGCGTACGGAGCCGCCTACACCCTCCAGGAGATGCTCACCATCAAGAGCGACGACACGGTCGGCCGCGTGAAGGCCTACGAGGCGATCGTGAAGGGCGAGAACATCCAGGAGCCGTCCATCCCGGAGAGCTTCAAGGTGCTGCTGAAGGAGATGCAGAGCCTCGGACTCGACGTGAAGGTGCAGGGGGAGGCCGGGCCCGAGTTCCTGGCGCGGGACGAGGACGACGACCTGCTGCGTGCCGCCGAGGAACTCGGCATCGACCTCTCGGGCGGCCTCGGCGCCACCCGCGAGGAGGACGTACCGGAGGCAGAGGGGACCGACGCGGCTGCGCCGGACGAGGCCGAGGTCGTGGCCTCGTCGGCGGAGCCTGCCGGCTCCGACGCGACGGAGGGGTAAGGGGGCCCGGCGCCCCGCGGTGGCCGGTCCGAAGGGGCCGGGCGCCGCGGGTCGTCGTGACGACGGGCGGAGTTTTCCGCGGGGACGGCGCGCGAGAGCGGTGCGCCCACCCGCACACGAGAAAGGCGCGGCACATTGATCGACATCAACAATTTCGACTCCATCTCCATCGGTCTGGCCTCCTCCAAGCAGATCCGGCAGTGGAGCTCGGGCGAGGTGACCAAGCCCGAGACCATCAACTACCGCACGCTGAAGCCCGAGAAGGACGGCCTCTTCTGCGAGAAGATCTTCGGTCCGACCAAGGACTGGGAGTGCTACTGCGGTAAGTACAAGCGCGTCCGCTACAAGGGCATCATCTGCGAGCGCTGCGGCGTCGAGGTGACGCGGGCGAAGGTCCGCCGCGAGCGCATGGGCCACATCGACCTGGCCGCGCCCGTCAGCCACATCTGGTTCTTCAAGGGCGTCCCGAGCCGCATCGGCTACATGCTGGACATCGCCCCCAAGGAGCTGGAGAAGGTCCTCTACTTCGCCGCCTCGATCGTGACCGAGGTGGACGAGGAGGGCCGCGCCGGCGAGCTCGACCGCCTCCAGGACGAGGTCAACGCCGCCATCGAGCAGTTCGGCGTCGACAAGGAGGAGCGCCTGCTCGAGCTGAGCGAGCGCCTCGACCGCCGCGTCGAGTGGCTGCGCGAGGGCGAGGCCCCGGGCCTCACCGACGAGGACGAGTACTGGATCGACGACCTCAAGCGCGACCGCACCAACGAGGACCCCGAGGCGCGCCGCGAGCTGACCGACGCCGACCGCAAGCAGGCCGAGTCCGACCTGCGCAAGGAGACCGACGTCGCGCTGAAGGACATCGAGCGCTACACGGAGGAGGCGATCGACCGCCTCACCCGCGCCTGGCTCACCTTCAAGGACCTCAAGCCGCGCCAGATCGAGTCGGATGAGCAGCTGTTCCGCGAGATGCGCGAGCGGTTCGGCTCTCCGTACGGCTTCGCCGACCTCTTCAAGGGCGGCATGGGCGCCGCGGCGATCCGCGAGCTGCTCGGGCAGATCGACCTCGACGCCGAGGCCGAGTCGCTGCGCGAGACCATCCAGACCTCCAAGGGCCAGCGCCAGGCGCGCGCCCTGAAGCGCCTGAAGGTGGCCTCCGCGTTCCGCCGCAGTACCAACCGCCCCGAGTGGATGGTGCTCGAGGCGATCCCGGTCATCCCGCCGGAGCTGCGCCCGATGGTGCAGCTCGACGGTGGCCGCTTCG
>JAEMRL010000495.1 GCA_016463385.1 Thermoleophilia bacterium | reverse complement strand
GCATAGAGGAGCCGGGTCACGGGAGACCTCCGGGAGGGGTCGAGACGGGGCGCACACTAGTGCGCGCCGTCCGCCCGACGCCCCCGCGGGCGGGTCAGCCCGCGCGTTCGCTCGAGCGCTCCTCGTCGGCGTCGCCGTAGACCGCCCGGTCGTCCTCGGCCTCGGCCCCGAAGGCGTCGCGGAGGATCCGGTCGGTGCCGTCGAGCGGGCCGTAGGAGGCGTTGTCCACGAGCTGTGCCTCCGCCTGCTCGAAGCCCTCCGACACGCCTCCGCCGGCCTCGATGACGGGGATCATCGCCGGATCGAGCGGCTCGTCGGACTGGGCCCCGTCGACCGTGCGGAACGATTCGTCGTCGAGCTCGCGGATCTCCAGCCCGAGCTCCTCCTCGAGGTCGTCGGCGTCGAGCTCGGCGTAGGGATCGTCGGAATCGGGTGGGATCCGGGTGCTCATGATGGCTCCTCGTCCTCGTCTGGATCGAGCATGCCCTCCGCCGCGCGCCGCCGCGTCCGGGGAAACCCCTGATGCGGCGAGGGGCGTCCGCACGGGCGCTGCTACGGTCGCCCCCATGACGGCCCTGCTGAACGAGGAGCGGCTCGCCGAACAGGCCGGCGCCGCCCGGCCCGGGCTCTTCGCCGGCATCGCGCGAGGCTGGATCGATGCGCTGCCGGGAGCGGCCGCCCGCATCCGCGCCGCCGCGCCCGCGGAGCTACCGGCCGCCCTGCACGAGCTGCGGTCCGGTGCGGTCGCCGTAGGGCTCGCCGAGCTGCCGGCGGCCCTCGCCGCCGCCGAGCAGGCCGCCGAGGCGGGTCGGCCTCCCGGCGACGCCGGGCTCGACCGGTTGATCGCGCTCGCGGAGCGCTCGGCCGGCGCCCTCGGCGCCTGGTGGCACGCGGCCGCCTGACACCTCTCGCGGCCGGTACGGTTCGGCGCCCCCACCGGAGGCCCGACCATGGCGCTCAGATCCGTCACCCACGATGGCGTTCACCGCTTCGCCCTTCACTGCGACTCCTGCGACCGGCCGATCGTCGACGCGGCCCAGGGGAGCACCGTGTGGCGGGACGCCGAGGGCACGGAGGAGGCCTACACGGTGCACAAGGGCGACTGCCAGCGCGCCATCGCCGCCACGCTCGGCGTCGACGTCAACCGGCTCGGCTTCGACGAGCTCGCCTACCTGCCGACCCGCCTCGAGCCGGTGCTGCTGATCGACTCGGAGAAGGCCCGGGCGAGCGCGGCCTTCCTCGACCGCCTCAGGGCGATCCCCAGCAAGAAGACCTGACCGGCCTCAGCCGGCCGGCATCAGGGCGAGCCGCACGGGTACACGCGCCGAGAGCGTCTGCGCCTCGGGCACCAGCTCGCCGATGGCCTCCTCCAGCGCGCCGTCGTCCATCTGCATGCTGGCGAGGATGATGTGTCCCTCGTGGGGGTCGGCGGTAGCCGGGGGCTCGCCGATGGCGAGCACCTCGCCGCAGCGCATCCCGGCAGCCTCGGCCAGCGCGGCGCCCCGCGTCAGGGCATCCCGCACGGCGTCCTGTTCGAGCTCGCGCTCCACCGTCCGCCGCAGGGCGGCGCCGATCGCGAAGCCGGGGCGCACGGCCGCCACATCCGGATGGGAGCCGGCGGCGCCCACGATCGCCGCCGCGCGGCCCGCCTCGGCCTCGACGCGGAGGTCGCAGATCCCATAGTGGCCGCGGACCACCGAGCGGCTCACGACCCGCCCGCGCGCGTCGGGCTCCTCGATGTGCTCGTGCTCGGC
>JAEMRL010000002.1 GCA_016463385.1 Thermoleophilia bacterium | reverse complement strand
CTCCCGCGCCGGCACCCCCGGCGCCGCCGCCGCCCTCGCCCGTGGGCGCCGGCACCACGCCGCGGTGGCAGGTGCCCGCGATCGTCTTCGGCGTGCTCGCGGCGCTCGCGATCGTGATCGGGGTGATCGCCGCCGCGACGGGAGGCGACGACGAGACGCGGACCGTCACCGAGCTCGTGCTCGGGACGACGAGCGCGCCGGCCACGACGAGCGCCCCCGCCACGACGACGGCCCCGCCGTCGGCCTTCCCTCTCGGCGCGGTCCTGCCGGCCGCGGTCGACGGTTGGGAACTGACCGCCACCGACCCCGGAGTGGTGAACCTCGAGCTCGGCAGCGAGGGCGACGTGGAGACGGCCCGCGCGGTGCGCGGTGCCGACGTCGGCCTGCTCGCGGGGCTCCACCCGGACGGCGAGGACGGCCGCATCGCCGTCGAGCGCCTGCGCGACGAGCTCGGCGGCACCCAGGAGGGCCCCGTGCCGCTCGGGCCGGGCATCGCCACCCAGGGGATCCTCCAGAGCCAGGGCGGTGTCGCGGCGGTCAGCTTCGGCGCACCCGACCGCGCGATCATCGCGATCGCCCCCACCCGCGAGGGCGCGATCGCCCTCGCCGCGGCCGCCAGCGAGGCCCTCGGTCCCTGACGCCGTACGGGTGCGGCGGGGGCGGGCAGCTCAGGAAAAGCTCTGGGCGTGGGAGGCCCGCGCATGCCGCGCCTTGAACGGGGGTACCGCAGCGGCCTATCATGGCTCGTTCTCTCGGGTGGCCCACCCGACACAGCCTGTCGCGCGAGGAGTCGGCATGAGGTCTGTCGCGTGTCCCCGCCGCACCGTGGAGGCCCAGCGCTGATCGCGCTCCTGTTCCCTGGACAGGGCGCGCAGGAAGTCGGCATGGGCAAGGCCCTGTGCGACGCGTACCCCACCGCACGCCGCACCTTCGAGGAGGCGAACGACCTCCTGGGGTACGACCTCGCGCGCATCTGCTTCGAAGGGCCCCACGAGGACCTGATGTCGACCAAGCACTGCCAGCCGGCCGTGCTGACCCATTCGGTCGCCGCATGGCGGGTCGCCCGCGACCACGGCGTCGAGGGCGGGCTCACCATGGGCCACTCGCTCGGCGAGTACTCGGCGCTGGTCGCCTGCGGGAGCCTCTCCTTCGGTGAGGCCCTGCGGCTGGTGGAGGCCCGTGGCGAGGCGACCGAGAACGTGGTGGCCAGCCACCCCGGCCAGATGGCGGCGCTGCTCGGCGCGAGCGACGAGGACGTCGAGGCCCTCTGCCGCGAGGCCGGCGAGGTGTGGCCGGCCAACTACAACTGCCCCGGCCAGATCGTGGCCTCGGGCCTGTCGAGGGGCGTCGACCGCCTCCTCGACCTGGCGCGGGCGCGCGGCATCAAGGCCAAGCTGCTCGACGTGGACGGCGCGTTCCACTCGTCGGTGATGGCGCCGGCCGCCGACAAGCTCCGCGAGACCCTGTCCGGCGTGAAGATCAGCACCCCGTCGCTGCCGTTCCTGTCGGCCACCTCGGCCGCGTTCGAGAAGGGCGAGCGCCTGCGCTCGCTGCTCGCGCAGCAGCTGACCGCGCCCGTCCGCTTCACCCAGACCGTCAGGCTGGCGCTCGACGTCGGCGCCGACCGCTTCGTCGAGTTCGGCCACCGGCGCGTGCTCGTCGGCCTCGTGCGGCGCATCGTGCCGGGCGTAGAGGCCGTCCACCTGGGCGACCCGTCCGACCTCCCGGCCCTCCTGGCGCTCGCCGGGCAGTCGCCCGGGTAGTGCGGCCGGTCGCGCTCGTCACCGGGGCGAGCAAGGGGATAGGGGCGGCGTGTGCGGTGACCCTCGCGCAGCGGGGGTTCGACGTCGGCCTGACCTACGCCGAGGACCGCGCGGGCGCCGACGAGGTGGCCTCCGAGGTCGTGCGAGCCGGCGGCCGGGCGCACGTGCGCCGGGCGGAGGCGCGCGACTGGGACGACGCCGCGGAGGTGGTGGCGGAGGTCGAGGAGGCCCTGGGGCCGCTCGACGCCCTGGTGGCGAACGCGGGGATCACGCGCGACGGGCCCGCGGTGCGCATGTCGGCGGAGGCCTGGAGCGCGCCGATCGACGTCAACCTCACCGGCACCATGGCCGTGGCCCGGGCGACCCTGCGCGGGATGATGCGCCGCCGCGCCGGGAGCATCGTGGCGATCTCGTCCGTGGTGGGGGTCCAGGGCAACGCCGGCCAGGCCAACTACGCCGCCTCGAAGGCCGGGATCATCGGGCTGACGCGGGCGCTCGCGCGGGAGGCCGGATCGCGCGGGGTGCGGGTCAACGCCGTCGCCCCGGGGTACATCGCCACCCGCCTCACCGACGTGCTGGCCGACGCCCATCGCGACCACCTGCTCGGGGCGACGGCGCTGGGGCGCCTCGGGACGCCGGAGGACGTCGCCGGACCCGTCGCCTTCCTCTGCTCGGGCGCCTCGGCCTTCATCACGGGTACCGTGCTCGCCGTGGACGGAGGACTGCGCATATGAGAGACGAGCGACGTGTCGTGATCACCGGCCTCGGCATCGTGTCGCCGCTGGGCATCGGGTGGCGTGACACCTGGGAGGCCGCCCTCGCCGGCCGCTCGGCCACGCGGCTGATCACGCGGTTCGACACGACCGGCCACGCCTGCAAGATCGCCTGCGAGGTGCAGGGCTTCGATCCCGGGGACTTCGAGCTCGACCGGCGCGCCGTCCGGCGCATGGACCGGGTCAGTCAGTTCGCGGTGGCGGCGTCCCGGCTGGCCGTGGAGGACGCGGGGCTGACGATCGAGGGCGATGGCGCGCGCGCGGGCACGGTCATCTCGACCGGCAACGGCTCCAGCGAGACGTTCGAGGAGAACCACATCGCCCTGCGCGAGCGCGGGCCCGGCCGGGCCTCGCCCCTGATGGTGCCGATGACGATCGTGAACATGTCGGCGGGCCACGTGTCGATGCAGCTCGGCCTGCGGGGACCCAGCGCCTGCGTCGTCACCGCCTGCGCGTCGGGCAATCACGGCATCGGCGAGGCCGCCGCCATCATCCGGCGCGGCGCGGCGGACGTGATGGTCGCCGGCGGCACCGAGGCCGGCGTGACCCCGTACTGCATGGCCAGCCTCGACGCCACGCGCGCCCTCTCGCGGCGCAACGACGAGCCCGAGAGGGCCAGCCGCCCGTTCGACACGGAGCGCGACGGCTTCGTCTCGGCCGAGGGCGCGGGCGTGCTCGTGCTGGAGAGCCTGGAGCACGCCCTCGAGCGCGGCGCGGAGATCGTCTGCGAGCTGCGGGGCTATGGGGCCAGCAGCGACGCCTACCACCTCACCGAGCCCGACCCGAGCGGCCGCTGGCAGGTGGCGGCGATGCGGGCGGCGCTCGAGCGCGGCGGACTCGACGCGTCGGAGGTCGACTACGTCAACGCGCACGGCACCTCGACGCCCGCGGGCGACCCGGTCGAGATCGGCGCCATCCGCCAGCTGGTGGGCGAGGAGCGGGCGCCGCGGCTGATGGTGTCGTCCACCAAGTCGATGCACGGACACGGCATGGGCGCCGCCGGCGGCTTCGAGGCCGTGCTCGCCGCGCTGGCCGTGCGCGAGAACCGCGTGCCCCCGACGATCAACGTCGACGCGCTCGACGAGGCCTGCGGCGGCGTCGATCACGTCCTCGGCACGGCCCGCGAGGCGCGGGTGGACGTGGCGCTGTCCAACTCGTTCGGCTTCGGCGGGCACAATGCCGTGCTGGCCTTCTCCACCCTGAGGGACGAATGAGCTCCACGCGCACACGCGTCGTCATGACCGGCATCGGGGTCGCCTGCCCGCTGGGCATCGGCCGCGAGGAGCTGTGGAAGTCGGTCGTCGCGGGGCGCTCGGGCGCCGGGCTGATCACCCTCTTCGACACCACCGATTCCGAGGTGCGCATCGCCTGCGAGGCGCACGGCTTCGAGCCGACCGACTTCATCGACCGCAAGGCGTCTCGCCGCATGGACCGCTACGCGCAGCTGGCGGTGGCCGCGGCGCGGCTCGCGGTCGCCGACGCCGGCCTGACGATCGACAACGACGGGGCGGGCATCGGCGCGATCATCGGCAACGGCGGCTCGGGCACGATCTCCCGCGAGGAGCAGCACACAGTGATGCTCGAGCGCGGCCCGGACCGCGTCTCGCCGTTCGCCATCCCGCTGAGCGTCGCCAACATGGGCGCGGGCCAGGTCTCGATCGAGCTGGGCCTGCGGGGCCCCGTCACCGCCGTCTGCACGGCCTGCGCCGCCGGCACCGACGCGATCGGCATGGCGGCCGAGGTGATCCGGCGCGGCGACGCCCGCTCGATGCTCGCCGGAGGCGGCGACACGCTGATCTCGCCCTACTTCGTCGCCGGCTTCGACGCGATGCGCGTGCTCTCGCACCGCAACGACGACCCCGCCGGCGCCGCCCGGCCCTTCGACCTGGACCGCGACGGCTTCCTGGTGGGCGAGGCCGGCGCCGTGGTCGTGCTCGAGCGCCTCGACGACGCGCTCGCGCGCGGCGCCGAGATCATCTGCGAGGTGGCCGGCTACGGCGCGAGCGCCGACGGCTTCCACATCACCGACCCCGATCCGAGCGGCGTCGCCCAGGCCCGCGCGGTGCGCGCCGCCCTGGACGACGCCGGGATCGCGCCCGAGGACGTCGACCACGTCAACGCCCACGGCGGGGCCAGCCAGCCCGGCGACCCCGCCGAGGTGCGGATGCTGCAGATCGTCCTCGGCGAGGACGTGGCGTCGCGCGTCGCGGTGAGCGCCACCAAGTCGATGCACGGCCACTGCATGGGCGCCACCGGAGCCCTCGAAGCCGCGATCACCGGGCTCGCGCTGCGCGAGTCGGTGCTGCCGCCGACGATCAACCTCACGACGATCGATCCCGCCTGCGCCGGGGTGGACCACGTGGCCAACGTGTCCCGGCCGGCCGACATCCGCGTGGCGCTGTCGGCCTCGTACGGCCTCGGCGGCCACAACGCCGTGCTCGCGCTCACCCGCTACCCCGACGGGGACTCCTGATGGGCTGGCTGCGGCGCCTCTCGCCGCGCGCGGAGAAGACGATCCGGCTGGTCGTGACGTGCGTGATCGCGGCGCCGCTCGGCATCATCGCGGTCGTCAACGACGACGAGACCCTCGGGTTCGTCGCCGTCGGCATCGTGCTGGCGGGCATCATCGCCGGCCCGGCGGTCGCGCGGATCCTCTTCCCGGGCGCGCCGGGCAAGGGCCGCTAACCTCCCCGGGATGAGCGACGACACCCGGGCAGTGCTGGAGCGCCTGATGCAGGAGAGGATCCTGATCCTCGACGGCGCGACCGGCACCATGATCCAGCGGCACCCCCTCGAGGAGGCCGACTTCCGCGGCGAGCGGTTCGCCGACCACCCGCTGCCGCTGAAGGGCAACAACGACCTCCTGTCACTGACGCGGCCGGACATCATCACCGGCATCCACGACGCGTTCCTCGAGGCCGGCGCCGACATCGTCGAGACGAACACGTTCAGCGCGACCTGGGTGGCGCAGTCGGACTACGGCACCGAGTCGTCGGTGCGCGACATCAACGTCGAGTCGGTGCGGCTCGCCAAGGCCGCGTGCGCCGAGTGGACGGCGAGGACTCCCGACAAGCCGCGCTTCGTCGCCGGGGCGATCGGGCCGACCAACCGGATGCTGTCGATCTCGCCCGACGTGGAGGACCCCTCCAAGCGCGCGATCACCTTCGAGGAGCTGCGCGGCGCCTACGTCGAGCAGGTGCGCGGCCTGGTCGAGGGCGGGGCCGACCTGCTGCTGATCGAGACGATCATCGACGGGCTCGGCGCGAAGGCCGCCATCGCCGCCGTGAACGACGTGGCCGAGGAGACCGGCGTCCGCCTGCCGCTGATGATCTCGGTGACGATCACCGACCGCAGCGGCCGCACGCTGGCCGGCCAGACGATCGAGGCCTTCTGGATCACGATCGCCCACGCCAGGCCCTTCAGCGTCGGGGTCAACTGCGCCCTCGGCGCGGCCGAGATGCGGCCCTACCTGGCCGACCTCTCGCGCGTGGCCTCCTGCTGGACCAGCTGCTACCCCAACGCCGGCCTGCCGAACGCCTTCGGCGAGTACGACGAGGGCCCGGACGAGACCGCCGGGGAGCTGCGCGAGTTCGCCTCGAGCGGCCTGGTCAACATCATCGGCGGCTGCTGCGGCACGACCCCCGACCACATCCGGGCGATCGCCGAGGCGGCCGAGGGCGAGACTCCCCGCCGCATCCCCGTGCAGGAGCCGCTCACCCGCCTGGCCGGGCTCGAGCCGCTGCTGCTCCGCGACGACTCCAACTTCCTGATGATCGGCGAGCGCACCAACGTCACCGGATCGCGGCGGTTCGCCGAGCTGATCCTGGCGGGCGACTTCACGACCGCCCTCGAGGTGGCCGCCGAGCAGGTGCGCAACGGCGCCAACGTGATCGACGTGAACATGGACGAGGCCATGCTCGACTCCGAGCAGGCCATGACGACGTTCCTGAACATGGTCGCCACCGAGCCGGACATCGCCAAGGTCCCGATCATGGTCGACTCCTCGAAGTGGTCGGTCATCGAGGCGGGCCTGCGCTGCGTCCAGGGCAAGCCGGTCGTCAACTCGATCAGCATGAAGGAGGGCGAGGAGGACTTCCTCGCCAAGGCGCGCCTCGCCCGCAGCTACGGCGCCGCGATGGTGGTGATGGCCTTCGACGAGGAGGGCCAGGCCGACACGGTCGAGCGCAAGGTCGGGATCTGCGAGCGGGCCTACCACCTGCTCGTGGAGCAGGCCGGCGTGCCGCCCGAGGACATCATCTTCGACCCCAACGTCTTCGCCGTCGCCACGGGCATCGAGGAGCACAACGGCTACGCGATGGCCTTCATCGAGGCCACCCGCCAGATCAAGGAGCGCTGCCCGGGCGCCAAGGTCAGCGGTGGCGTCAGCAACCTGTCGTTCTCGTTCCGCGGCAACGACGTCGTGCGCGAGGCGATGCACAGCGCCTTCCTGTTCCACGCGGTGCAGGCCGGCATGGACATGGGCATCGTCAACGCCGGCCAGCTCGTGGTGTACGAGCAGATCGGCGAGGAGCTGCTGGAGGCCGTCGAGGACGTGCTGTTCGACCGGCGCCCGGACGCCACCGAGCGGCTGGTGGAGCTCGCCGACCGCGTCAAGGGCAGCGGCGCCGCGCGCGTGGTCGACCAGGCCTGGCGCGAGGGCACCGTCGAGGAGCGCCTCGAGCACGCCCTGGTGAACGGCATCGTCGAGCACATCGAGGACGACACCGAGGAGGCGCGGCTGCAGTACGGCGCCCCGCTGTCGGTGATCGAGGGTCCGCTGATGGCCGGCATGGGCGTCGTGGGCGACCTGTTCGGCGCGGGCAAGATGTTCCTCCCCCAGGTGGTCAAGAGCGCGCGGGTGATGAAGCGCGCCGTGGCCCACCTGGAGCCCTACATGGAGGAGGAGCGCCAGCGCGCCGAGGCCGCCGGCGAGGACGTCGAGGCCCAGGGCACGGTCGTGATGGCGACGGTCAAGGGCGACGTCCACGACATCGGCAAGAACATCGTCGGCGTCGTGCTCGGCTGCAACAACTACCGCGTGGTCGACCTCGGGGTGATGGTGCCGATGGCGACCATCCTGGAGACCGCAGAGACCGAGAAGGCCGACATGATCGGCCTCTCCGGGCTGATCACCCCGTCGCTCGACGAGATGGTCAACGTCGCCACCGAGATGGAGCGGCGGGGCATGAGCATCCCGCTGCTGATCGGCGGGGCCACCACCAGCCGCCAGCACACCGCGGTGAAGATCGCCCCGGTCTACTCGCAGTCGGTGACGCACGTGCTCGACGCCTCGCGGGCGGTCGGCGTGGTGTCGCGCCTGCTCGACCCGGTGCAGCGCGTGACGCACGTGGCCGAGACCCGCGCCGACCAGGAGCGCCTGCGCGAGCAGCACGCGACCCGGCGCGAGCGCGCGCTGCACACCTACGCCGAGGCGGTGCGCCGCCGGCCGGCGATCGAGTGGCGCGCCGAGGACGTCCCGGTCCCCGAGTTCACCGGGCGGCGGGTGCTCGAGGACGTGCCGATCGCCGAGATCGCGCGGTACATCGACTGGACGTTCTTCTTCCACGCCTGGGAGCTGAAGGGCAAGTACCCCGAGGTGCTCGACCACCCGCGCTACGGCGACGCCGCGCGCGAGCTGCACGCCAACGCGACGGCGATGCTCGACCGCCTGATCGCCGACGGCGGGCTCACGGCCAACGGCGTGTACGGGCTCTGGCCGGCCAACTCCGAGGGCGAGGACATCGTCCTCTACGCCGACGACAGCCGCGCGGCCGAGGTCGCCCGCTTCCCGATGCTGCGCCAGCAGCGGGTGAAGGCCGACGACAAGCCCCAGTACTCGCTGGCCGACTTCGTCGCGCCGCGCGAGTCGGGCCTGATCGACCACGTCGGGGCGTTCGCAGTCACCGCGGGCCTCGGCGCCGACGATCTGGCGAAGGCCTTCGAGGAGACGCTCGACGACTACTCGGCGATCATGGTCAAGGCGCTGGCCGACCGGCTGGCCGAGGCGTTCGCCGAGATGATGCACGCCCGCGTCCGCCGCGAGTGGGGCTACGGCGCCGACGAGGACCTCTCCGCCGAGGATCTGGTGGCCGAGCGCTACCGCGGCATCCGGCCCGCCTTCGGCTACCCCGCCTGCCCCGATCACCTGCCCAAGCGGCGGCTCTTCGCCCTGCTGGGCGCCGAGGAGGTCGGCATCTCCCTCACCGAGAGCCTGGCCATGACGCCGGCGGCGTCGGTCAGCGGCATCTACCTCCAGCACCCGCAGGCGCGCTACTTCGCCGTCGGCACGATCACACGCGACCAGGTCGAGTCGTACGCCGGGCGCATGGGCATGCCGGTCGCCGAGATCGAGCGCTGGCTCTCGCCGAACCTCGCCTACGAGCCCGAGGCGGCCACGACCGCGGTCTGACGACCGCCTTCACGGTGGCGCAGTTGGTGCTAGCAGCGTTGCACCCACAGCGCTAGCATCGGCACATGGGAACCCTGCATCTCCGCAACGTCCCCGCGGACGTCGACGCCGCGCTCACCGCCGAGGCGAAGCGGCAGGGCGTGTCGAAGAACCGCCGCGCGATCGACGCGCTGCGGCGCGGTCTCGGACTCGACCAGGTCGAGCGGTCGCGCCTCGTCGAGGAGATCCGGCGCGAGCGCCCGGAGGTCGGCCGGGACGTCGCGGCGCTGATCCGCGGAGAGCGCCCTGACGGTGACGCCTGAACCCGATCTCCTGGTTGTCGACGCGTCGGCGCTCGTCGAGCTGGTCATCGCGGGGCGGCACCGGCGGGGAGCGGACGTCCTCCTCGCGCGGTACGCGACGGCCCCCGGGCTCACCCTCGTGTCCGCGGCTCATGGCCTGATCGAGTCGATCAGCGCCATTCGCCGGATGGTGCAGCGGGGAGACCTCACGGCGGGGGCCGGGCTGACGGCCGTGGACTGGCTCTGCCAGTTCGACCTGATGCTGGACGCCACGGCTCCCCGCGCCCGGCGGATCTGGTCGCTGCGCGAGCGGATGAGCGCCTCCGACGCCGCGTACGCGGCGGTCGCCGAGGCCGTGGACGTACCGCTGATCACCGTCGACGACCGTCTGCTCGCCGCGTGCCAGGCCGCGGAGATCCCCGCGATGAGCCTCGACGACCTCCGGCCGGCCTGATCCGGCGTGGGGGCCGCCACCCTGGGGGTGGCCGCACTTAATTCAGGGATACGGACTAGGGGTAGCCCCCTGGCGTGCCGGGGGTCGTCGCGAAAGGCTGCGACCCATGCTCCGCGCACTCGCCCACCGCCGCCCCCGCCACGCCTGGGTCGGTGAGCTGTCGGTCTTCGCACTGGCGCTGCTCGTCTACCAGGCCTCGCGGTCGCTGGTCATCGGCAGCCCCGCGACGGCCTTCGAGAACGCCCGGGGGCTGATCGCGCTCGAGAAGCGGGCCGGCCTGTTCGTGGAGTCGGCGATCCAGGACCGGGTGCTCGGCCACCTCGGGCTGGTGGAGGCCCTCAACGTCTTCTACCTGACGGCACACTGGATCGTGACGCCACTGTTCTTCGTCTGGCTCTACCGCCGCCGCCGCGCGGTCTACCCGGCGGTGCGCAACGCGTTCCTGGCCGCCAACGGGATCGCCCTGATCGTGTTCATGCTCTACCCGGTCGCCCCGCCGCGCCTGGCGGGTGGCGGCGAGGGCCTGGTGGACACGCTCCACCAGGTGAGCGACGTCGACCTCCACGGCGGGATGCTCTCGGGCTGGTTCAACCCCTACGCGGCGGTGCCGTCGATGCACTTCGGCTACGCGGCGCTGATCGGGGTGGTCGGGTTCGTGCTGCTGAAGGCGTGGCCGCTGCGTGCGATCGCGCTGGCCTATCCGGCCGTCGTCTTCCTCACCATCGTCGGCACGGCCAACCACTACATCCTCGACGCCGTGGCCGGCGGCCTGGTGATGGCGCTCGGCGCCGTCGCGGTGACCGCCTGGTGCACGCTGCGCGGCGGCTGCCGCGCCGAGGCTCAGATGTCGAACTGCTCCTTGGCGAGGTAGAGCCTCGCCTGCTGGGCGCCGGTGACGAGCACCTGGATCTTCGCCGCGGCCAGCTCCGGGTCGATCCGGTCCATCCCGGGGGCGGCGACCACCCAGAGGGCCGACGGGACGCCCTCGCGCGCGCGTCCCAGCACGTAGCGGGCCACGACCATGACGTCCTCGAGCGGGGCGTCGGGCTCGACGGCCACCACCGCGTCCTCGCCGGGCCCGAGGCGGTAGAGGCCCTCCGGCACGGCGCCCTCGGTCTCGACGATGATCCCGCGCGAGCCCGCGAGGGCACCCGCGTCGCCCATCCGCGCCTTCACGGCCAGGTGCGGGGCGGCCGCGCGCGCCGCGGCGACGGTCTCGGGAGTGTCCTCGGCCGCGCCGCTCATGGTCACGTCAACGCCGATCCGCGCCAGGCGGGCCGACCAGCCGTCGCCGCCCGGCAGATGGCCGAGCACGATCGTGGGCAGCACGGGCAGCTGGACGCCGAGCGACGCCAGCTCGTCCCTACGGATCGACCTCTCCCTCGTAGAGCGCGAAGAAGCCGTACTGCGGATCGCGGGCGACCAGGATGCGGCCGTCCTGGATCGCCATCGGCGGCACCACCACCGCTCCGCCGAGGTCGACGATCAGGGCGTCCGAGCCGTCGAGGTCCTCGCTGGTGAAGTAGACGAGCCAGTTGGGGGGAGCCGGCGGCGCGAGGCCCATCATCCCGCCGTTGAGGTGACCGCCCGCCGTGATGCCCCAGTAGGGCGCCGGCTGGGACTGCACCTGCGTCACCTCCCAGCCGAAGAGCTCCGAGTAGAACGCGGCGGCCGCGTCCGGGTCGGAGGTGTTGAGCTGGTTGAGCACCATCGTGCCGACGTCGTTCACCCGCCCGGCGCCGATGAACGAGCCCGCCTCCCAGAGGCCGAGCAGCGCGCCCTGCGGGTCGGTGACGGCCGCGGAGCGGCCGAGCCCCATGACCTCCAGCGTGTCGCGCGCCACGCCCGCGCCGAGCGCGACCGCCGCCGCGACCGTCGCGGCGGCGTCCTCGACCGCGACGTAGGACGTCCAGGCCGGCATCGTGCGCGCACCGTCCGGCAGCCCGTAGACGCCGCAGACGTCGGCCCCGCCGAGGCGCATCAGCGTGTAGCCGCCGCCACCGGGCATCTCGACCGGCTCCCAGCCGAACAGGCCCGAGTAGAAGGCGACGGCGCCCGGCGCGTCGGTCGTGCCGAGGTCGGTCCAGCAGAAGACACCCGGCGCGTAGGAGGTCCGCTCGCCCACGCGCCGCACGATACCGTCGCGCGATGGAGCGCGACGGCTGGCTGGGGCGCGTCGGTCCATGGGTCGGCATCGGGACGAGCCCGGCCGCGCTCATGACCGGCGGCGGGCTCGGCGAGGGGCTGAAGGGCGGCGAGCTGGTCGCCGCGCTGCTCACCGGCGTCGCCCTGCTGTCGGCCCTCGCCATCGGCCAGGGGGTGATCGGCCAGCGGACCGGGATGACGCTGAGCGCCCTCACCGCCGGCCCGCTCGGCGCGCGGGGCAGCCGCCGGACCGCCTCGGTGGTGATGCTGCTGATGATGATCGGCTGGTTCGGCGTCAACGCGGGCGTCGCCGGGGTCGCGGTCGCCCGCCTGCTGGGCCTCCCCGACGTGGCCGGGGTCGCCCTGTTCGCGGCGGTGATGCTCGGTGTGGCCCGCGTGGGTCTCGGCGCTCTGTCGTGGTCGGCCCTCGTCGCCGGGGTGGCGACGACGGTGCTCGCCGCCTACGGCCTGCATCTCGCCTTCGCCGACGCCCCGGTGACGCTGTCGGGCGGCGCGGCGGGATCGGACCCGATCGGGTTCGCGCCCGCGGTCGTGCTGGTGGTCGGCTACGGCGCCGCCTTCTCGCTGCGCACGCCCGACTTCACCCACGACCTGGCGCGCACCCGCCAGGTGGTCTGGTGCGCGCTCACCGGCCTCATCGTCCCGCTTATCGCGTTCGCGCTCGCGGGCGCCGCGCTGCAGGCGGCCACCGGCACCTGGGACCTGGCCGACGTGATGCGCCGACTCGGCAGCCCCGAGGCCGCCTACCTGTTCGTGGCGCTCGGCTTCACCGGATCGGTGCTGACCAACATCTGGTCGGGCGGTCTGTCCCTGACGGACGTCCTCCCTCGGATCCCGCTGTCGCTGTCGATGCCCGCGGTCACGGTCGTGGGGACCATCGTCGCCGCCGGCGGCTTCTCGGGCCTCATGCTCCCCTGGCTGACCGTGATGGCGCTCGCCGCGCCGGGGCTCGCGGCGGTCTGCGCGATACACGCCGCTCGGGGAAAAGCCGCATCGCCGGGGTGGGGAACTACAGGACTGTGCTGCTGGGGGGCGGGTTTCGGATGCGGGATCGTCCTCCACGTGGCAGGCTCTCCGATGGCGCTACCCGCCGCCGCGCTCCTACCGGCCATCGGCTACTGGGCGTTCGGGCAGAGCGGGTTGCGAAAACTGACGGATGCAAAGACGGGGAGCTGACGTGGCCATCGATCAGAAGACGGAATCGCGGAGTGGGGCAGTGGGTCCCGACGCGCACGGGATCACCGCGGAGGGCACCGTCTGGTGGAACCTCTCCCCGGCCGCGCTCTACGAGCACGCGCTCGCCGCCGGCGACGCCTCGATCGCCGAGGGTGGCCCCCTCGTGGTCTCGACGGGCTCCCACACCGGGCGCTCCCCCAAGGACAAGTTCATCGTCCGCGAGCCCGGCAGCGAGAGCCGCATCTGGTGGGGCGCGATCAACCAGCCGATCGACCCGGCCAACCACGCCTCGCTCGGCAGCCGCCTGCGCGATCACCTCGGCCAGAACGACATCTACGTGATCGACGCCTACGCCGGCGCCGACCCCAAGGAGCAGCTGTCGGTCCGTCTCTACACCGAGAGCCCCTGGCACGCCCTGTTCGCCCAGACGCTCTTCATCGTGCCGCCCGACGAGGCGATCGACAGCCACGAGCCGACCGCCCTCATCTTCCACGCCCCGAGCTTCACCGCCGACCCGGCCAGCGACGGCGTGCGCGCCGGCAACTTCGTCAGCATGCACCTGACCGACCAGGAGATCCTGATCGGCGGCACCTACTACGCCGGTGAGATCAAGAAGTCGATCTTCACCCTGATGAACGACCGCCTGCCGGTGCGCGGCGTCATGTCGATGCACTGCTCGGCGAACGTCGGCTCCGACGGCAGCGTCGCCGTCTTCTTCGGCCTCTCGGGCACGGGCAAGACGACCCTCTCCACCGACTCGCAGCGCCCGCTGATCGGCGACGACGAGCACGGCTGGGGCCCGGACGGCGTGTTCAACATCGAGGGCGGCTGCTACGCCAAGGTGATCAACCTCTCGGCGACCGGCGAGCCCGAGATCTACGCCACCACGCGTAAGTTCGGCACGGTGCTCGAGAACGTGGTGATGGACCCGGTCACGCGCCGCCTCGACCTCGACGACTCGTCGAAGACCGAGAACACCCGCGCGGCCTACCCGCTCGAGTCCATCCCGAACACGGTCGAGGGATCGCGCGCCGGCCACCCGACCAACATCGTGATGCTGACCGCCGACGCCTTCGGCGTGCTCCCCCCCATCGCCAAGCTCACCCCCGAGCAGGCGATGACGATGTTCCTGGCCGGCTACACCGCCAAGGTGGCGGGCACCGAGGTCGGCGTCGTCGAGCCGCAGGCCACCTTCAGCGCCTGCTTCGGCGCGGCCTTCCTGCCTCAGCCCCCGTCGGTCTACGCCGAGATGCTCGGTGAGCGGATCAAGGAGCACGGCGTCTCCGCCTGGCTCGTCAACACCGGCTGGACCGGCGGCCCGTACGGCGTCGGCTCCCGCATGCCGATCGGCGCGACGCGCGCCATCGTCCGCGCCGCCCTCTCGGGCGAGCTCGACGGGGCCGAGACCCGCACCGACCCGATCTTCGGCTTCGAGGTCCCGGTCGCGATCGAGGGCGTGGACTCGGGCCTGCTCGACCCGCGCAGCACCTGGAGCGACGGCGACGCCTACGACGTGTCGGCGAAGGACCTGCAGGCCCGCATCCTCGAGCACGCCGAGCAGATGAAGGCCTAGGCAGCGGCACCCCGCTCCCCCCGGCGCGCGCCGGGGGGAGCGCCCGGGGCCGGCCCGCCGGGGGCCGATCCAACGGAATCCTTACCCTCGGCGGCTGCCTCCCCCATCCGGGCGGAGGTATCGTGCGACCTCATGCGCCCGGGATCCCTGCTCCGCCGGATCGCACCTCTCGCGCTGGGGCTGATCGCCGCGGCGCTCGTCCCGGCCGCCGCTGCCGCCGCGCCCGTGGCGCCGAGGATCAGCGGCGCGAACGCCGCGGTGTGGAACATCGCCACGCCGACGCCCTCGTACACCGTCACCGGCAGCGCGCGGGGCGTGACGATCACGTGGACGCTGTCGGGCACGACCCGCAAGGGCTCGGGACGTTCACCGCTGACGGTGCGGCTCGCCGGCCTGCCCACGGGGACGTACAACCTCGACGCCGCCGAATCGCCCGGCGGCGCCAAGGCCCGCCGCATCGTGCGCGTCGACGTCACGCCCCCCACGATCGCGGTGCGCCAGCCGGTCGACGGCGCGCTCTACCTGCCCGGCCAGGCCGTGGAGGTGGACTACTCGTGCGGCGGGGGCGCGGTGACCTGCACCGGGACCCTCGCCGACGCCGCGCCGCTGCCCACCGACGTCAGCGGCCCCGGCACGCTCAGCGTCACCGCCTCGGACGCCGCCGGCAATCCCGCGTCCCGGACGGTCGCGTTCGCGGTCGGCCCGGGACCGCCGGTCATCACCGGCCGCCCGGCGCAGCCCGTGCGCGGCAACCGCCCGGTGTTCTCCTGGGCGGGGGGCGATGCGGGTGCGCTCTTCACCTGGCAGGTGCTCTCGCAGGGGACGGTGGTGTCGCAGGGCGACACCTTCGACGCCTCGGTCACGCTCGGCCCCCTGCTGCCCGGCGCATACGCGTTCCAGGTGCGCCAGACGCGGGCGGGCGGCCGGCCCGGGCCCTTCAGCGTGGCCGACCCGTTCACCGTCGTGCAGGCCGTGCCGGCGGCCCTGCGGCCCACGCCGCGGGTGCGCACCCCGGCGCGCCTGACGCCGCGGGCCGGCGCCACGCTCACGCGCCCGCGCCCGCTGCTGCGATGGCGCGCGGTGCCGGGCGCGACGCTCTACAACCTGCAGATCTTCCAAGTGCGCGGGACCTCGCTGGTGAAGGTCTCCTCCGTGTTCCCGCGCGGCACCCGCGCGCGCCCGGCGGGCCTGCGGTTCGGACTGCGCTACGCCTGGCGCGTCTGGCCCTACTCGCGCCGCGCCGGCTACGCGGACGAGCCGCTCGGGCTGAGCTATTTCGACCTGGTGCGCCCGGTGCGGGTGGACGGCGCGCAGATGCTGGTCAACCGCCGCATCGCGGAGGCCGCCGTGCGGCGCGTGGCCGCGATCGAGCAGTGGCTGGCCGCCGGCATCACGGCCGGCGACATCCGGCACGGGGGCCTCGGCGCGGCGGCGTTCGACGCCGCGCTGCGCCCCGTCGGTGGCGCGGAGTCGTCGGGCACCGCGGCCGCCGCCGTGCGCCCGATCGGCACGGGGGCCACGACCGCGCGCACGAAGGGCCCGATCCGGGCCAACGGCCGCCAGATGCTCCGCACGCAGCGCATCGCCCAGTCGGCGGTGCGGCGCATCGAGGGCCTCGAGGCGCGGCTGAAGGCCGGCCTGACCGGCGGCGACATCGCCGACGGGGCGATCGGGCCCGAGAAGCTCGCGGCGGGCGTGAGCCTGGGGGCCGCGGGGGCGACCACCGTCGCCGCCCCGGCCACCGTCACCGTGGTGCCTTCCCGCACGGGCCGGACAACGCGCGTGCGCGTCACCGCGGCCCAGCTCCTGATCACCCAGGAGATCGCGCAGGGCGCCGTGCGCCGTGCCGAGGCGCTGCGCCGCCGCCTGGCCTTCGGCCTCTCGACCGCCGACTTCCAGCCGGGCTCGATCGGCACCGCCGACCTGGCCTCGTCGCTGACCCGCCGCCGCTAGCGGTGATCACCGGGCGCGGCCGGATCCCGGGCCGGAACGGGTCGATCACCTAGAAGCCGACCGCGCCCGCGCCTCTCCAGGCGGCAAGGTCGAGCGCCTTCGCCCGTGGCGTCCCCGGCGCGCTGATGATGCAGGTGCGGCCCTCGCGCTCCCAGGTGAGCACCTCGCCCGCGTCGGTCACGACGAAGCGGAACTCGACCCCCTCGATGGTGGCGTCCGGCTCACCGGGCACGGAGAGCGCGTCCCCCGAGACGATCGTGTAGGCCAGGCGCCGCGCCTCCTTGGCATAGAAGACCGTCACGGCCCGGCGGCCGCCGACCTCGTCGCGGCGGATCCCGGTGGCCTCCCACCCGAACTCGGCGGCCCAGTCGGGGAAGGCGACGCCGTCGAGGTCGGCGGCGAGCAGCGCGGGGGCGTCGGGGCGCGCGGCCGGAGCACTCCCGGTGGCGGGAAGGCGGGCGAGCCCGGCCGCCTCGGCGAGGCCGGGACCGGCCGCCCCACCGGGGAGGAACAGCACCAGCAGCGCCGCGACCGCGATCGCCGCGGCGGCGAGGCCCCCGGCGAACGCGCGCCGCCGCGCCCGCCGCGGGGGGGACGGCGCCGACAGCTCCTCGATGCGTGTCCGCAGGTGCGTCGGCGCCGGCACGGCGGCCCGGGCCACGATCTCGCGCGCGCGCTCCTGCGCGTCGAGTCGCCTCGCGAGCTCGTCCCGGTCGATCCGCTCCTCATCCATGCGTCGTCCCTCCCGCGCGGGGCCGGGTGTTCCCGTCGACTGACGGGGACGTCCACGCGACGGGTTCTATTCCCGCGCCGGCGAGGACGGGGGACCCGTCCGGGCGACTCGACTAGGCGATGGGAGCCGGCGCCTCGGATCGTGGGGTGGCGTCGTACTGCTCGCGGGCCCGGTCGAGGGCCTCGCGGTTGGCGTACGCCCAGCCGGACAGGGCACCGAGGGGCTCCATCATCTCGGCGCCGAGCGGCGAGACGCGATAGACCGGCCGTCCACCGGGGCCGCCGTTCGCGCGGCGCTCCACGAGCCCGTCTCGCTCGAGCCCGCGCAGCGTCTGCGAGAGCATCTTGGGCGAGATGTTCCCGATCTCCCGGGCGACCTCCGAGAAGCGCTTCTCGCGGCCGTCGGCGAGGACGACGAGCACCAGGCCGGTCCAGCGCTCGGCGAGGCGCCCGAGCAGGCGGCGGGCGGGGCAGCCGGCATCGACCGCATCGAGGGCCGCCGGGTCCATCATCGACCGGGGGGTGGTCGCCATCACACGATTATGCACCCCCGCATCACCGACTTTCGACCAGTTCCGCGGTTACCCGGCTCGCCTCTATCCCCCGGGCGCGGTCCCGTGGACGATCGGGGGCGGATGCACGGACACCCCGACGGCGCCCACGCCGCCTCACGCGGCGGCATGGCGGACCCCCTCCCCCGCGCGCGGGTGCCCGCGTCCGGAGCCGGGGCCCGGGAGCTCGACCGCGATGGCCTCGGCGACCACATCGACCGCCTCTACCGCGCCGCCTGGGCCCTCTGCGGCTCGCACGAGGACGCCGAGGACCTGGTGCAGGAGACCTATGCCCGGGTCCTGTCGCGCAGGCGCCTCCTGGCGCGGTCGGAGGATCTCGGCTACCTGCTCACGGCCCTCCGCAACACCTTCCTCGATACGCGCCGCGCCCGTTCACGGCGACCCGTGACGGTCGGTGTGCCGCTCGACGACCTGCTCGCGGACGAGAGCGGCCGCGGCTCGCCGGAGGGCGCGCTCCACACCGCCCAGGTCTACGGCGCGATCGCGGCGCTGCCGGACGACTTCCGCGACGTCGTCGTCGCGGTGGATGTGGCGGGCCTCTCCTACCGGGAGGCCGCGAAGGCGCTCGGGGTGAAGGAGGGCACCGTCATGAGCCGGCTGTACCGGGCGCGCGAGCGCATCGTCCGCGAGCTCGGCTGACGGCCGGCGGGCTCAGCGCCCCGTGAACCCCGGGGGACGCTTCTCGCGGAACGCCGCGAGGCCCTCGCGGAAGTCCTCCGAGCCGAAGGCACGGGCGCGCGCCTGCGCGGCGGTCCCCTCGACCTCCTCCCACGGGGCGCGCTCGGTGAGCGTGGAGATGATCGCCCGCGTGCCGGCGACGGCCAGCGGGGCCGCCGCGGACACGTCGGCCACGACCGCGCGCACCGCCTCCTCGAGGGCGGCGGCGTCCACCACCTGATCGACGAGGCCGAGGGCGTACGCCTCGTCGGCATCGACCGGGCCGCCCGTGAGGAAGAACCTGCGCGTGCGCGCGGGGCCCATCGCGGCCACGAAACGGCGCAGGCCGTCGGCCGCGTAGACCACGCCGATCCGCGCGGCCGGCATGCCGAGGCGGGCGCCGCGCCGCGCGATGCGCCAGTCGCAGGCGATCGCGATCTCGAGCGCGCCCCCGAAGGCCGCGCCGTTCAGCACCCCGACGACCGGCGACGGGCAGCTCGCGATCGCGCGCGCGGCGCGGCCGAGGCGGCGCTCGCCCTGCTGCAGGTAGTCGACGAGCTCGTCGGCGGTGCGCTCGCCGAGGTCGAGCCCCGCCGAGAAGTGGCGATCACCGGCTCCGGTCAGCACGACCGCGCGCGCGGCCGCCGCGCGAGGGCCCTCCAGTAGGCTCACCAGGGCATCGAGGATCGTGTCGTCGAGGGCGTTGGCGCGGCTCTCGTTGGCGATCCGGACGATCAGCGCGTGGCCGTCATCCTCGATCTCGAGGCGGCCGCCGGACGGGGGGTTCTCAGCTGGCATCTGTGACCGTGATGGGGGCCGGGGCCGTCGGAACCTACTACGGCGCGCTGCTGGCGCGTGGCGGCCACGAGGTCACCATGATCGCCCGCGGTCCGCACCGGGAGGCCTTGGTGCGCGCAGGACGGGCGATCGTGCGGGAGCCGGACGGCCGCCTGTGGGACGTCCCGGTCCGCGCGCCCGCCCAGCCGGAGGGACCGGCCCCGGACCTGGTGCTGGTGACCACCAAGTCGCACCACACCGTCGCCGCCGCGCGTGCGCTCGAGCCGGTCGTCGGGCCGGGCACCACGGTGCTCTCGCTCCAGAACGGCGTGGAGAACGTCGGGCGGCTGGCCGCGGTGCTCGGGCCCGAGCGCGTCCTCGGGGCGATCGCCTTCGTCGGGCTGCGCGTGGAGGAGCCCGGCATCGTCGACCACGAGGCCGAGGGCTGGGTGAAGATGGGCGACCCGTCCGGACCGAGCGAGCGCGCAACCCGGATCCACGGGCTGCTGGCGCCGTGCTGGGACGTCGCCCTGTCGGAGCGGATCGTCCACGACCAGTGGCACAAGCTGCTCTGGAACGCCGGCTTCAACGCGATCTGCGCCGTGACCGGCGCCACCGCCGGCGAGGCGCTCGCGACGCCCGACTCGGAGGCGCTCGTCCGCGCGGCGATGTGGGAGGTGGTGGCCGTGGCCGCGCGGCACGGCATCAGGCTCGGCGCCGAGGACGTCGATGAGATGGCGGCGCCCAACCTCCAGCTGCGCGACTACCACCCCTCCACCGCGCGCGACCTCGAGGCGGGCAAGCCCCTCGAGCGCGATGCGCTCTGCGGCTTCCTCGCGCGGGAGGGCGCCGCGCTCGGCGTGCCGACGCCCGTGAACGCGGTGCTCGATTCCCTCCTGGCGCTGCGCGAAAACCTCGCGCGCACCGGGCGGTGATCCCTTTCACCACGGAGGTAAGGGTCCCATGAGGTCACCGGAAACCCCGGTCCACTGACCTAGCGTCGTCCCCTCGCACCACGAACGAGGGGAACGCACATGAAGTCACGGAACTGGTGGATCGGCGTGACCGCGGGGACCGTCATCGGCCTCGGCGGCGTCCTGATCGCCGAGCAGGCCACGACGGAGGCCAGCGCGCAGTCGTTCTCGGTGACCCCGGGTCAGCTGCAGATCAACCAGAAGATCTCCCAGGCCGCGGTGCGCCGCAGCAACGAGTCGCTGAACCTGCTCGACCCGGTCCGCAAGTCCGGTGCACAGGACGACGCGCCCGGCTGGGGGACCACGCAGATCCGCGACGGCGCGGTCACCAACGCGAAGCTCGCGAACGGCACGGTCGCCGCCGAGAAGCTCGCGAACCCGACCTACTGGGCCGTGGTCAACGCCGACGGCACGCTCGCGCGCGGCAACGGCGCGACGGCGTCGGCGAAGGTCACGACCGACCCGGGGGCCTACAAGATCACCTTCGGCCGCAACATCGCCACCTGCGCGTACACGGCGACGGTCGGCGGCAGCTCGACGGCGACGCCGCCCATCGGCGTCGCGTCGGTGTACCAGAACCCGGACCCGGCCAACAACGCCGTGACCGTGCGCACCTACACCGACCTGACCGCCGACCCGGTGACCGGCGGCGCGGACCGGGGCTTCCACCTCACCGTCTCCTGCTGATCCCTCCGATGGAGGACCCGGAGCCGCGCAATTGCGTGCGCTCCTAAGAGCGGGGTAAGAGTCCCATGAGCCCACGCCGCGCGGGACGTCCGCGCGGCGTAGGTTCGCCTCTCTCATGCGGGTCCACGGATGGAGGACAGATGTTCAAGGAACGTTGGTGGATCGGAGTGACGGCCGGGGTCGCCCTCGGCCTCGGCGGGATCATCGCGGTGGAGGGCGCCACCGAGGAGGCCAACGCGGCCAAGCCGGTGGCGGTGACCGCCCAGCAGCTGAAGATCAACCAGAGGATCTCCTCGGCCGCCGTCAAGCGGAGCAACGAGGCCCTCACCCGGCTGAACGCCACCGCCCCGCAGATCCCGCTGTTCGCGGTCAGCAGTGGAGCCGTCGGCTCGAACCTCGTGCGCGGGCGCGGGGCCATCTCCTCGCAGCGGATCGACGACGGCAACTACCGCGTCAAGTTCGACCGCAACATCAGCGCCTGCTCGTGGATCGCCGGCACCTCGGCCGACGTGCCGCCCGTGGTGGACGTGATCACCGCGCGCGTCGCTCTCGACACCACCGACGCCGCACGCACCCAGGTGGTCGTCCGCGTCGCGAACGCCGCAGGGACTCCGGTGAACAACGCCTTCCAGGTCCAGGTGGTCTGCTAGACCGCCCGCCCCGCCTACGCCCCGAGGGCCGCCTCGGCGAGGATCCGCTCGACCACCTCGTCGAAGCCCAGTCCGGCCGCCTCGGCGGCCTTCGGGAGCAGGCTGGTGTCGGTCATGCCCGGGATCGGGTTGATCTCGAGCACCCAGGGGCGCTGGTCGGGGTCGAGGATGATGTCCACCCGGCTCACCCCGCGGCAGCCGAGGGCGGTGAAGCAGGCGATGGCGACGCGCGCCACCTCCTGGGCGACGTCGTCGGGCAGGTCCGCCGGCGCGACGAAGTCGGTGAGGCCCGGCGTGTAGCGGGCCTCGAAGTCGTAGAAGTCGCGGCCGCGGGGGATCGCCTCCACCACCGGCAGCGCCCACGGCTCGGCCGACCCGAGCACCGACACCGCGAGCTCGCGGCCCGGGACGAAGCGCTCGAGCAGCACGCGGTCGTCGTATGCCAGGGCGCCCATCAACGCGCCGGGCACGTCGGTGCGCTCGTGGGCGACCGAGATGCCGAGCGCCGAGCCCTGCTTGGCGGGCTTCACGACCAGGGGCAGGCCGAGCCGCTCGCAGATCTCGGAGATGGCCTCGCCGGCGCCGAGCTCGCGGAACGCCTCCTGGCGGAAGGCATAGGCGGGCGGGGTGTCGATGCCTGCCGAGGCGAAGTAGGCCTTGGCGACCACCTTGTCCATCGCGCGCTCGCAGGCCAGCGCGCCCGGGCCGGTGTAGGGGATCTCGAGGATCTCCAGCAGCTCCTGCACCGTGCCGTCCTCGCCGCCCTTGCCGTGGAGGGCGATGAACGCGACCTCGGGCCGCTCGGTGCGCAGCGTGCGCACCAGGTGCTGGTCGACGTCGATCTCCAGCACGTCGTGGCCCAGCCGCCGCAGCGCGGCCTCGGCGTTGGCGCCCGAGCGCAGGCTGACCTCGCGCTCCAGCGACCGGCCGCCCTTCAGCACCGCGACGCGCATCAGCCGCCCCCGCCGAGCGCGCGGTGCATCTCGGCCATCTCCTCGACGGCGAGGCCGATGCGGCGCACGCCCTCGCTGATCAGGGGCTCCGCGACCCCGGAGTAGTTCAGTCGCATCGAGTTGCCTCCACGTCCGTCGAGGAATGCGCCGCGACCGGGGACGAAGGCGACCTCGTGCTGGTCCACCGCCCGGGCCAGCAGGTGCGTCGTGTCGAGGTAGTCCGGCAGCGTGGCCCAGACGAAGAGGCCGCCCTGGGGCCTGCTCCAGTGCGCGTCGGCCGGCAGCTCCTCCTCGAGCGCCCGCAGCATCGCGTCGCGACGGGAGCGGTAGATGTCGTTCAGCCGCGCCACGTAGTCACGCCAGTCGTGGCGCCGCAGGTACTCGATGATCACCCGCTGCGAGATGGTCGAGGAGCAGAGGTCGGCGGCCTGCTTGCCCAGGTTCATCTTCCGCAGCACGGCGGCCGGCGCGGCGACCCAGCCCACCCGCACGCCGGGGGCGAGGATCTTGGAGAAGGTCGAGGCGTAGATCACCCAGCCGGCGCCGTCGTCGAGCTCCCACAGGGTCGGCAACGGGTCGCCCTCGAAGCGGATCTGCCCGTAGGGGTTGTCCTCCACGATCAGCAGCTCACGCTCGTGGGCCAGCTCGATCAGGCGCTGGCGGCGCTCCAGCGACATGGTCACGCCGCCGGGGTTGTGGAAGTTGGGGATCGTGTAGAGCAGCTTCGGCGGGCGGCCCTCGGCGGTGAGCCGGGCCAGCGCCTCCTCCACCAGGTCGATGCGGAGGCCGTCGTCGTCCATCGGGATCTGCTCGACGCGCGCCTCGTAGGTGGTGAAGCACGGGACGGCGCCCGGATAGGTCGGGCCCTCGGCGAGGATCGTGTCGCCGGGGTTCACGAAGGTCCGGATCGAGAGGTCGATGGCCTGCTGGCCGCCGCTGGTGACCATGATGTCGTCCACGCCGGCGCGGGCGCCCTCGTGGCCCATCACCTCGACGATGCGCTCGCGCAGCTCCACGAGGCCCTCGGTGGGCCCGTACTGGAGGGCCGAGGCCAGGTGGTCGCGGGCCACCGAGGCGGCGACCTCCTCGAAGATCTCCCGCTCGAACGACTCGGTGTTGGGGAAGCCGCCCGCCAGCGAGATGATCTCGGGCCGCTCGGAGAGCGACATCAGGTCGCGCATCACCGACGACACGATCCCCGAGGCGCGGGACGCGAAGCGGACGTCGTATCGGGAGGAGTCGCCCGGCGTCAGGGCGCTCTCGTGCGGCTTGGGCCGCGGTGGGGGGGTCCGCTGGGGCGCCGGGTCTCCCTCGGGGAGGTCGAGTGCGATGGCAGGCATCTTAGGACAGAAGCCCGCCGGGGCCGAGAGACCCTCTGGTATCGTCGCGGGTCGTGCCGACCAGGCCAGCCCCGCCCCCGGACGTGCCCGAGGCGCGCGTCCTGCGCGTGCCGAACATCCGGCGTGCCCGAAGGGCGGACTGGAACGAGCTCGTCCGCTTCTGCGTGGTGGGTGCCTCCGGATACCTGGTCAATCTGGCCGTCTTCACCTTCCTGGTCCACGGGATGGACGCCCATCACGTCGTGGCCGCCATGGGGGCCTTCTGCGTCGCCTGGACCAACAACTTCGTCCTCAACAAGTTCTGGACCTTCAACAAGCACGAGCTCTCGGCCGTGCGGCAGGGCGCGCGCTACCTGGCGGTGAGCCTGGTGGCGCTCGGGATCAACCTGGTCCTGCTGGAGCTGCTGGTGCGCGCCGGCCTCCCCGAGGTGCCCTCGCAGGCCATCGCGATCGCGGCCGTCATGCCGGTGAACTTCCTGCTCAACCGCCGCTGGTCCTTCCGGTAAGGAGGTCTTCCTGAGGGACCTCCTCGCCCGGATGCGGTCCCCGCGACGGGTCCTCGCCGCCCTGCTGGTGGCCGTGGCCGTCGTGGCGGCGGCAGGAGCCCCCGTCGCGATCGCCCAGGAGGCCCCCCGGGCGATCGACGAGCCCACGCCCTCCGAGGCCGGGCGGGCCGCGCAGGACCTGGTGGACGCCGTCGCCGGCAAGGCGGCCGAGATCCGCGAATCGCTCGCGGCACCCCCCGCGCCCGAGCGCGAGCCGACGCTCACCGACGACGAGGTGACCGCCATCGCCCGCACCTCGGACGAGCTGGCCGAGTGGGTCGAGGACCGCACGATCTTCCGCACCGCGGTCAGCTTCGACGCGGAGAAGGGGATCCACACCTACTTCGCGGTCAGCAAGGACGACGCGGGCGACGAGACCGTCGAGGCCCAGGTGCTGGTGGCCGACGACAGCGGCCAGATCACCGAGGTCCGCACCGGTCCGCAGGTCTCGTGGATGATGGCCCGCGGCTACGACGGCGCGTTCGGGCGCGCCATCAACCGGCCCGCCGTCTGGCTGGCGCTCTGCGCGCTCTTCCTGATCCCGTTGCTGCCGCTGACCCGCCCGCGCCGCCTGCTCTCGTGGCGCACGCTCGACCTGCTGGTGCTCCTGTCGTTCAGCGTCTCGCTGATCTGGTTCAACCGCGGCGAGGTGTTCACGTCGGTGCCGCTGCAGTACCCGCCGATGGTCTACCTCGGCCTGCGGCTCGCATGGATCGCCGTCTCCCGCGTGCGCGCGGCCCGGCCGGCGGCGGAGGACGAGGCACGGGCGCCCTCCGTGCGGCGCCGCCCCGCGTTCGGCGGCTGGGCGCCCACCTGGCTGCTGGTGACCCTGCTGGCCGTCTCCCTCGCCCTGCGGTTCGGCCTCAACGCCTTCGACGCGAACGTGATCGACGTCGGCTACGCGGGCGTCATCGGCGCCGACCGCATCCAGCAGGGCGCCACCCCCTACGGGACGATGCCGAGCGACTGCGGCAGCTGCGACACCTACGGCCCGCTCAACTACATCGCCTACGTGCCCTTCGAGTTCGCGCAGCCCTGGAACGGGAAGTGGGACGCCCTGCCCGCCGCGCACGGGGCGGCGACCATGTTCGACATCCTCTGCCTGGCCGGGATGCTGATGCTCGGCTGGCGCATCTCCGGCCTGCGCCTGGGGATCGGGCTGGCGCTGGCCTGGGCCGCCTTCCCCTTCACCGGGTACGCGCTCGAGACCAACTCGAACGACTCTCTGGTGGCCGCGATGCTCATCTGGGGGCTGGTCGCGGCGCGGCACCCGGTGGGCCGCGGGCTGATGCTCGGGCTCGCGCTCGGCACGAAGTTCGCCCCCGCGATCCTCCTGCCGCTCTGGAGCCGCCATCCGTTCCCCCGCAGGCCCGCGGGCCGGACGCTGCTGCCCTTCGCCGCCGGGCTGCTGGGTGCCGTGGTCCTCACCGGGTGGGTGCTGCTGCTCGACGGCGGCGACGGGCTGCGCGCGTTCTGGTCGCGGACGATCGGATACCAGCTCGGGCGCGAGTCGCCCTTCTCCCTCTGGGGCCAGTACCCGGCCCTGCGCCCCGTGCAGATCGGCCTGATGGCGCTCGTCGCCGTCGCCGGGCTGATCGTCCTGCGGTGGCCGCGCCGACTCGACATGCTGACGATGTCCGCGCTGTCCGGCGCGCTGCTGATCGGGGTCGAGCTGACGCTCACGCACTGGTTCTACCTGTACATCCCGTGGTTCCTGCCCTTCGCGCTGATCGCGATGGTCCCTGACTGGCCGCAGCCCGTGCGCGCGCAGCGGCCCGTGGCCGAGGCGGCGCCCGCGCCCGCCCTCGAGCCCGTGGCGGTGGCGACATGACCCGCCGCTCGGGCCTGCCGGCCCTCGCGGTCGCCGTGGCGGTGGTGGTCTGGGCGATCCCGCTGCAGCTCGGCATCTACGCCGACGCGGTGATCACCGACATCCCGACCTACCAGCGCGCGTACGACAACATCGCCTCCGGCCAGATCCCCTACGCCGACTTCACGCTCGAGTACCCGCCGCTCGCCGGCGCCCTCTTCTGGCTCGCGGGGGTGCTGCCCGGCCCGTACGGCGTCACGTTCTCGATCCTGATGCTGCTGGCGCTCTGCGCCACGGTGCTCGGCGTCATCGCGATCGCCCGGGCCCTCGGGATGGACGAGCGGCGCCAGACGGCCGCCGGCCTGCTGGTGGCGGTGAGCCCGCTGATGATCGGCAACCTGGTGGAGACCCGCTTCGACCTGGCGCTCGCCGCGTTGCTGGTCTGGACGCTCTGGGCCGCGGCCACCGAGCGCTGGCGCCTGGCCTGGACCCTGCTCGCGTGCGCGACCCTGCTCAAGCTGGTGCCGCTGGCCCTCATCCCGGTGCTGCTGATCTGGCAGCGCCACCGCGCCGGCGCCCGCCGTACGTGGACCGGGCTGGCGGGCAGCCTGGCCGTCGTGGCCGCCGGCCTGCTGCCGTTCGTGATCCTCTCGCCGTCGGGCACGTGGGACCTCGCGCAGTACCACCTCGACCGCCCGCTCCAGCTGGAGGCCACCGGCGCGGCGTACCTGCTCGGCCTGCACGCGCTGGCCGACGTCCCGGTGACGGTCGAGAACTCGTTCGGCAGCCAGGGCCTGGCAGGCACCGGCCCGGCGGTGATCGCGGGCATCTCCACCGCGATCCTGATCGCCGTGCTGATCGGCATCGCCTGGACCCTCTGGCTCCTGCTCCACCGCGCCCGCGCCCCGGGCGACGCGCGCCTGTTCATCGCAGCCTCGGCCTCGACGATGGTCGCGCTGCTGGTGGGGGGCAAGGTGCTCTCCCCGCAGTTCCTCGTCTGGCTGCTTCCGGTCTGCTTCCTGGTGGTGGGGCGCTACGGGCCCCTGGCCGCGGGGCTGACAGCCGCCGCGATGCTGCTGACCTTCGCCTACTTCCCCCACAACTACTGGGACCTGGTCGCGCTCGACACCTGGCCGATCGCCGTCCTCGTGCTGCGCGACAGCGTGCTGATCGCGCTGCTGGCCGCGTGCTGGCCCCGCCCGAGCATCGCCGGGCGCCCCCAGGGGCGCGTCCTCGGCCAGCAGGGGGCCGATCCGAAGCGCGCCGAGAAGGCCGTGTCGGCGAGGTACCTCGTCGACTGAGGCATCCTGGAACTGGGCGTGCTCAGGGCTGAACCGCTTCGGGGTGGTCCCCACTCCCTCGGCTGAGGACGATCGTCGAGGACGTCCACGGGACGCTCCCTCGGGGCGGCCGGCGCCACGTGATCGTCTGCGCGGCCGGACGAATCCGTGCGCGGGACGTGCGTCGACGCACTGA
>JAEMRL010000126.1 GCA_016463385.1 Thermoleophilia bacterium | reverse complement strand
AGATCCTGGGGGGCGGGGGGTCGGAGGGACTTCACACGCGCGGCCTGGTGCCGGTCTACCGGGCCACCGAGCAGATGCCGCCGCGGCGCATCCGCGAGCTGGTCGACCTCGCCCGCCCCCTCGCGCGGGCCGCCCCGGAGCGTCTGCCCGCGTGGATACGGTCCCGCCTGGACCTGCCGGGGGCTGCCGACGCCCTCGTGGGGGTGCACTTCCCCCGCTCACGACGCGAGGGGCGCCTCGGGCGGCGCAGGATGGTCATCGAGGAGCTCCTGGTGCTGCAGCTCGGCCTCGAGGCGGTACGCCGCTCGCAGGCGGCCGAGCGCTCGGCCCCGGAGCTGCGCGGGACCGGGGAGCACAGCGAGCCGCTGCTGGCGGCGCTGCCCTTCACGATGACCGCGCCGCAGCGCCGCGCCGTGCGGGAGATCGCGCGCGACCTCGCGGCCCCGGTGCCGATGCGCCGGCTGCTGCAGGGGGAGGTGGGATCGGGCAAGACGCTCGTCGCCGTGCTCGCCATCTGCCAGGCGGTGGAGGCCGGCGCGCAGGCGGCGGTGCTCGTGCCCACCGAGACCCTCGCCGAGCAGCACCTGCGCACGCTCGACGCGCTCCTCGCGCCCGCCGGCCTGGCGCCGGTGCTGCTGACGGGGCGGCTCCCCCGCGCCGAGGCCGAGCGCCGCCGCATGGCGATGCGCACCGGCACCGCGCCGGTGGTCGTCGGCACGCAGGCCCTCCTGTCGGAGGGGGTCTCGTTCGACCGGCTCGGGCTGGTGGTGGTGGACGAGCAGCACCGTTTCGGGGTGGAGCAGCGCCAGGCGCTCGCCGAGACGGCCACCGGCCGTGAGGGCGCCGCGCACCTGCTCTACATGACGGCGACCCCGATCCCGCGCACGCTGGCGCTCACCGCCTACGGCGACCTGACCGTCTCCACGATCCGCACCCGACCCCCGGGACGCTCGCCGGTCGAGACGGTGTGGGTGCGCGACTCGGACCGCGAGGAGGCCTACGAGATGGTGCGGGCCGAGCTGCGCGCCGGCCGGCAGGCCTACGTGATCTGCCCGCTGGTCGAGGAGGGCGCCGCCGCCGAGGCCCGCGCGGCGACCACCGAGGCCGAGCGACTGCGCACGGGGCCGTTCGCGGCGTTCTCGGTCGGCCTCGTGCACGGCGCCCAGCCCGGCGACGAGAAGCGCGCGGCGATGCTCGACTTCGCCGAGGGCCGCACCGACCTGCTGGTCGCCACCACCGTGGTCGAGGTGGGCATCGACGTCGCCAACGCGACGACGATCGTGATCGAGGACGCCGACCGCTTCGGCCTGGCCCAGCTCCACCAGCTCCGCGGCCGGGTGGGCCGTGGAGAGCACCCCGGCCGCTGCCTGCTCTTCGGCGAGCCCCAGACCGAGGACGGCGCACGCCGGCTGGAGGCTCTCACGCAGAACAGCGACGGCTTCCGGCTGGCCGAGCTGGACCTGGAGATCCGGGGGGAGGGGAGCATCATGGGGGTGCGCCAGGCCGGCCCCACGGACCTGCGCTTCGCCCGCCTGTCGCGCGACCGGCGCGAGCTCGCCGAGGCGCGCCACGTGGCCCGCAGGACCCTCGCCGTCGATCCCCTGCTCGAGCTCCCCGAGCACGCGCTGCTGCGCGCCGCGGTGCTGCGCCGCTTCGACGCGCTCCCGCGCCTGCTCGACGCGTGAGGATCGTCGCCGGAGAGCACCGCGGCAGGCGCATCGCCGCGCCCCCCGGGACCGCGACGCGGCCGACGGCCGACCGGGTGCGCGAGGCCCTCTTCTCGATCATCGGGCCGGTCGGCGGCATGGACGTCCTCGATCTGTTCGCCGGCACCGGGGCGCTCGGCTTGGAGGCCCTCTCGCGCGGCGCGGCGTCGGCCACCCTGGTCGAGAGGGACCGGGCGGCGGCGGCCTGCATCCGCGCGAACGTGGAGGCGCTCGGGGTGGGGGAGCGCGCCCGCGTGGTCGCCCGCGACTGGCGCGCGGCGCTGGCCGCCGAGCGGGCTGCCGGCAGGGCCTTCGGGTTGTGCCTCTGTGACCCGCCGTATAGCCTCACCGATCGGGTTGTGGCCCAGCTGGGGGCGTTGCTGGAGCCTCTCGTGGCGGCCCCCGGGATCGTGGTGATCGAGCATTCCGCCGCGCGTCCTCCACCGGAGCCGAGCGGATTGGAGATCGTCTCGCGTACTGATCGGACCTATGGCGACACCGGGATCAGCGTGATGCGCGTGGCACGGCCGTGAGCGCGGGCGGCACGCACCGCATCGCCGTCTGCCCGGGCACGTACGACCCGGTCACGTTCGGGCACATCGACGTGATCGAGCGCGCATCGCGGCTGTTCGACGAGGTCGTGGTGTCGGTGACGACCGGATCCTTCAAGAAGATGCCCATGTTCGACGCCGACCAGCGGATCGCGTTCGTGGAGGCCAGCGTGGCCCACCTGCCGAACGTCCGGGTGGAGGGCTTCAACACCCTGATCACCGAGCACGCGCGCAGCCTCGGCGCCTCTGTCATGGTAAAAGGTCTGCGCGCGATCTCGGACTTCGACTACGAGTTCCAGATGGCGCAGCTCAACAGGCATCTGGCAGCGGAGATCGAAACCGTCTATCTGCCGGCTTCGCCGCAGTACAGCTTCGTCAGCTCGAGCGGTGTGCGGGAGGTGGCGGCCTGGGGGGGCTCGGTCGATGACTGGGTTCCCGCCTTCGTCGCGGAGGCTCTGCGGGCGCGACGCCCACGAGGTGTCGGCTCGGTCCCCTGAGGAGGGTTCGTTGGACGTACTGGAACTGATCGACAAGCTCGACGACCTGATCCACAACGCGCGGGCGGTCCCACTGACCGACCAGGTGCGCATCGACCGGGAGGCCATCTACGACCTCCTCGACCAGATGCGCTCCACGATCCCGGAAGAGGTCAAGCAGGCCCGCTGGATCGTGAAGGAGCGCCAGGAGATGCTCGCCGAGGCCAAGCGCGAGGCCGAGCGCCTCGTGCTCGACGCCCGCGACAAGGCCGCGCAGGAGGCCTCCGAGCTGGAGGTCGTCAAGCGCGCCGAGCGGGAGGCCGCCGAGATCCTCGAGGAGGCCCGTGGACGTGAGCGCGAGGTCCGCCTCGGCGCCGAGGACTACGCCGACGAGGTGCTCGGCACGCTCGAGGTGAACCTCGGCAAGTTCCTCCAGGCGGTCCAGCGGGGCCGCGAGCGGCTCCAGGGCCGGTCGGAGGAGCCGCTGGACGGGGACGCACTCTCGCCCGAGCCGCCGCTGTAGGCGCGATGGACGAGGGGGTCGCCATGGTGGACCTCCGCTCCCTCGACCTCTCCTCGGGAGCGGGGACCCGGCTCGACCTGCGGGTCCCGCCCGTCGCCCTCCGCCTCGGAGGGCAGGACTACACGACCGAGCCCGTCCAGCCGGAGATCCGGCTGGACGTGAGCCGCTCGCTGGCGGGACTGCACTTCCGCCTGCGCACGACGGCCGTCCTGGTCGGCCCCTGCTGGCGTTGCGTGGGCCCCGCGCGGGTCGAGGTGGTGGTCGACTCGTCCGAGTTCCAGGCGGACGGGCGCACCGGCGACGACCCGTTCGACGAGGACTTCGACTCCTCGTACGTCGCCGCCAACGCGCTGGACGCCGGCCTGTGGACGCGCGACGCGATCGCGGAGGAGCTGCCGGCGATGATCGTCTGCCGCGAGGATTGCGCCGGCCTCTGCCCGTCGTGCGGTATCGATCGCAACACCGCCACCTGCGACTGCGCGCAGCCGGTGACCGACTCCCGGTGGGACGCACTGCGCGAGATCGCGGAGCGGCTGGGCTCCCAGGAGTAGGGTCCCCGGGCCCGTGCGCCCCCCCGGGGCGCGTATTCCGGCTGACCCTTTCCCACGGGCCCGCGGCCCGCTACCCTTCCGCGAGTCCTCCGACCGGTGGTGAGTACGTGGCCGTCCCGAAGCGCAAGACATCGAAGCAGCGCCGCGACACGCGGCGTGCGACCCACGCCATCGAGGCGACCCGCCTCGGGCGGTGCCCGCGGTGCGCGAGCCCCGTCCGTCCGCACCACGTGTGCGGCGTCTGCGGCTACTACCGTGGTCGCCCCGTCCTCGAGATCGAGGGGTAGTACCGACCCAGCCCACGGTCGCGCTGGACGGCATGGGTGGCGACAACGCTCCCGCCGCTCCGGTGCAAGGGGCCGTCGATGCAGCGGGTGACGGGATCTCCGTCCTCCTGGTCGGCGATGAGGGCGTGCTGCGTGACGAGCTCGGGCGCCAGGGCGCGAGCGGCGTCCCCGGGATCGAGGTCGTCCACGCCCCCGACGCCGTGTCGTCGGGCGAGGAGGGCGCGCGCGCGGTGCGCGCGAAGCCCGACTCGTCGGTGTCGATGGTCTGCCGCCTGGTGGGCGACGGCCGCGCCGGCGCAGCGGTGTCGGCCGGCAACACCGGCGCGATGCTGGCGGCCGCCACGCTCTACATGCGCCGCGTCCCGGGTGTGATCCGGCCGGCGATCGCCGTGGTGCTGCCGAGCACGGGCGGCGGGCCGGTCGTGCTGCTGGACGCCGGCGCGAGCGCCGAGGCCCGCGCGGAGCACTATCCCCAGTTCGCCATGATGGGCCGGCTCTTCTCCCGCGACGTCCTCGGCATCGCCGAGCCCCGCGTCGGCCTGCTGTCGATCGGCGAGGAGGAGGGCAAGGGCAGCGAGCTCGTGCTGGCCGCACACGGCCTCCTGCGCGACTCGCCCGGCTTCATCGGCAACGTCGAGGGGCGGGACATCCCCGCCGGCGGGGTCGACGTGGTCGTGACCGACGGGTTCACCGGCAACGTGGTGCTGAAAACCATGGAGGGGCTCGCCGTCTTCCTGATGGGCGAGGTCCGCGACGCGGTCCGCTCCACGATGCTCGGCCGGGTGGGCGGTCTGCTGATCCGCCCGCCGCTTCGGCGCATGCGCGACCGCATCGATCCCGAGACCTACGGCGGCGCCGTGCTGCTGGGCGTCCGCGGCCTGGCCGTCATCGGCCACGGCAACTCGACCGGGCGGGGCCTCGCGAACGCCGTCCGGGTGGCGGCGAGGGGCACGCGCGGCCGTCTGGTCGAGCAATTCGGGGCGGCTCTCGCCCTGGAGGGCGCCGAGAGGCCTCCGGCCGCGTAGGATCCGCCGCGCCGCCGCGTGCGGCGGTTCGTCCGAGACCGTGTGTAAGTTGCCCAGCCAGGCCCGAGCGGCCACTGGCATGGAGAGACAAGAGGGGGACGTGTTGGACCGAGATAAAGCTGTCGATGAGGTCCGCGCCATCCTGGTGGAGCAGCTCGGAGTCGATCCGGCCGAGGTCACCGTGGAGTCGTCCTTCCAGGAGGACCTGAACGCGGACTCGCTGGACCTGGTCGAGCTCATCATGGAGATGGAGGACCGGTTCAAGATCAAGATCCCGGACGAGGAGGCGGAGAAGATCGCGACGGTCGGCCAGGCGGTCGACTACGTTCTGGCGCACACCGCCTGAGCGCTCCGGACGCCGCCGGTGACGGCCTTGCCCGAATCGTCATGGGCCTCGCACGCCGGCGGCGTCGTCAGATCTTCACGCACAGCTCGTGGGCGCCTCGTCGTGAGGCGTCCTACGAGCGCCTCGAGTTCCTCGGTGACAGCGTGCTCGACGTGGTGGTGAGCGAGGAGCTCATGCGCCGCCATCCGGGCGTCGACGAGGGCGATCTCTCCTGGATGCGGCAGGCCGTGGTGGGGCGCGAGTCCTGCGCCGCGGCCGCCACGGCCGCGGGGCTCCCGGAGGCGTTCGTCGCCGCCGCGCCGCCCGCGCGCCGTGAGGCCGCCGCCGAGCTCGCGGAGCGGGCGAGCCTGCGGGCGGCGCTCGCCGAGGCGGCGATCGGCGCCGGCTGGCTCGACCTCGGAGTCGAGACCACCCGCACCGCCGTGCTCGAGTCCTTCGCCCCGGCCCTCGACGCCGCCGCGCCGGGGTCCCGCGATCCGAAGACGGCCCTGCAGGAGCGCGTCGCGCGCAAGCGGCTCGCGGTGGCCTACGAGCTCGCCGACACCACAGGGCCGCCGCAGCGGCCGGTCTTCACCAGCCGCGTCCTCGTCGCCGGCGAGGTGATGGGTCAGGGCTCGGGCCCCTCCAAGCAGTCGTCCGAGCAGGCGGCCGCCCGTGAGGCGCTGACCCGGCTCGATGAGGCCGCCCCGTGCTGACCCGCCTCTCGGTGCGCGGCTTCAAGTCGTTCGCGGACGCCACCACCCTCCACCTCGGGCCCGGCGTCAACGTCGTCGTCGGCCCCAACGGGTCGGGCAAGAGCAACCTCGCCGAGGCGGTCGTCTGGGCGCTCGGCGAGCAACGGGCGGGGCGCCTGCGCGCCGGCGGCATGGGGGACGTCCTCTACTCGGGGGGCGACCGCCGCCCCGCCGCCCCCTTCGCCGAGGTCAGCCTGGTGCTGGCGGGCGACGGGGACGACGGCCGCGCGCCGGCCGAGATCGAGGCCAGCCGCCGGCTGACGCGCGCCGGCGACGCCGACTACCGGCTGAACTCGCAGGGGTGCCGGCTCCTCGACGTCCAGGAGGCCCTCGCTTCACGCGGCGCGGGGCCGGACGCCCTCGCCGTGATACGGCAGGGCCAGGTCGAGGCGCTCTGCACCAGCACGCCGGTCGAGCGGCGCGCGATGGTCGATGCCGCGGCCGGCGTGGCGGTCGCCAAGCGCCGCCGCCGGCGGGCCGAGCAGAAGCTCGCCCGGGTCGCCGACCGCCTCGAGCGGGCCCGCGACATCGCCGGCGAGGTGCGCTCCCGCGCTCGGGCCCTCGACCGCCAGGCCCGTGCCGCCGAGCGCGCCGAGGCCCTCGACGCCGAGATCACCGAGGCCCGTCGCGCCGTCGGCGCCGCCCGCGCCCGGGCCGCCGCCGCCGCGCTCGCCGTCGCGCTCGCCGAGGCCGAGAGGCTCCGCGCGCTCGCCGCAGCCG